>NZ_DALZYO010000009.1:0-23657 GCF_031988165.1 Neobacillus sp. | reverse complement strand
AGAACAGAATTACTGTCGTATAGATGTGCATAACTGTCGGATAGCAACTTAACACTGTCGGATAGAACTGAATTACTGTCGGATAACAAATTTCGCATTTTTTTGCCACGGAGTAGTGTTATTGAAGTCCATTAAATAGGTCCTGTTTCTAAATGTTCCTTGGCATTGCCAATTCATACTTTGTAAAATACGTTTTGCGACTTGAATATCATCAATATGCAGAAACTCCCTGCACTCCTTATTCGTGATACTCCTCTTAAAAACCAAAAACCACTCCAACAAAGTTTTTTGATGGGCCAAGCGGTCTGTTGCTTGGCAAAAAGGACAAACCCAAGTCCTAACAATCTTAATCATCCCTAACCTACCGCACCCATCACACCTTACCCCTGTTTGAAAGTCCCCAAAAGGTAAACCATAAGTCTCACAAATTGGTTTTGGAATAAAACGCTGATGACTATTAAGGAGCTCAACAGATAGCCAATTGAACGTTTCATTATCTAATTTTTTTGCTTTTTGTGGGATGCTTTTTATAAAAGAGGGAATCAAGTATGGATATAAAAGCTTGGTTTTTGCAGGGGGAACCGCAACAATTTGCTTCGGATAGGCCAGCACAATGGCCCCGTAAATAGGGAGATGGATGTTCCGACTTCTAAGCCAATCAGTCAATAATTCGCAATTTCGTTCCAATTGGACAACCGGACTTTCAAAGCCATCTTTGTGCCCGTCGTCCCTGGTACGAAGTAACTGAGGAGGATTGTCCTTAAACTCAAGGACGCCGCCAATATTTTTTACCTCTAAAACAACACCATACCAAGATGTCATCACATAAGTGTCCATTTGAAACTTTACATCTGATGAGGGTGATAAATCGTGAAAAATGTGGTTATCGAATGGAAATGACTGCTTCCGGAAAATCTCTGCGACCCTTTCCTCGCCTCCAATTCCAGCCTCTACTGAAGCTTGCATAGCGGCTAAGACAGGCAAGCTTGGATGGCCTGCAGACAGTCGATTTTGAGAAGCGATTAAACCTTCTAATTTCAATGATGCATCCCTGGTTTTAACATGAATGGTCCTTCACCTCCGTAAAAATAGTACCTTCATCATGCATCGTAGCACATTCCGAAAAGTCGTACTATAAATTTCATATTTTTGTAAAAAATAAAGATTGACCACCATTGACCGAGGAAGTCAACGGGATTATAATGACTTTATTGACTGGTGTGGTCAACAGCTTTAAAGGAGGACTGCCGCAGTGTTTTCGAAATTTCTCAACCTAGATCAGGAAAAACAAGACCGAATTATCAATGCAGCCATTAAGGAATTTGCCCAGAAAGGATATGATAATGCCTCGACCAATGAAATCGTGAAAGAGGCTGGTATTTCAAAGGGGTTGTTGTTCCATTATTTCGGCAATAAAAAGCAAATGTTTCTATTTTTGTTTGACTATTGTTGTGAGCTCATTGCCGAACAGTTTTATCAAAGAATCGACTTAACGGAAAAGGACTTTTTCACAAGAATTCGGCAAGCGATTTTGATTAAAATGGAACTACTCACAACCTATCCGGAACTCTTCAAGTTTATTGAAGAGGCTTATTTGGAGGACTCATCTGAAGTAAGAGTGGAGATAGAAAAAAAGGTAAAGGAACTGAGTAACATCAATTTCGGTAAAATTTACGAGGGTATCGATTTTTCAAAATTCCGAGATGACATGGATATCAAAAAGATATTAAAGATTATCACTTGGACCTTTGAAAAATTGAGCGAAGAGGAGCTTTTAAAGGCAAAGCTATCACCGACACATCAAATTGATTACGAAAAAATAATTTTAGAGGCAGAAGAGTATTTTGAGATATTAATGAAAACTTTTTATAAATGAGGGGGGCTATCAAGATGAATGTGATTGAAATAAAAAATCTAACCAAATCTTACGGCAAGGCCAGAGGAATCACCGACATTAGCTTTAACGTCGAACAAGGCGAAATTTTTGGCTTCATCGGTCCAAATGGAGCTGGTAAATCAACTACCATTCGTACACTGCTATCCCTTATCTATCCAACGAGCGGCAGCGCGACGATTTTTGGAAAAGACTGCGTTCAATTTGCTCCGGAAATTAAAAAGGAAATTGGCTATTTGCCGTCTGAAGTCTTTTACTATGACAATATGAAAGTGAAAGACCTATTAAAATACTCAGCTAGTTTTTATAAAAAGGATTGCACTAAGCGAATCAAAGAATTGGCGGAGATTATGGACTTGGATCTCAATAAAAAAATCGATGACCTCTCGTTAGGAAACAAAAAGAAGGTCGGGATTGTGCAAGGGCTGCTTCATGAACCAAAACTGATCATATTAGATGAACCGACGAGCGGACTCGACCCACTGATGCAGCAAAAATTCTTTGACCTCTTAGAAGAAGAGAACAAAAAAGGTGCGACGATTCTATTTTCATCACACATTCTCAGCGAGGTACAAAGACTGTGTAATCGCGTCGCCATCATTAAAGAAGGTAAAATCGTTACCGTTGAAAAAATTAGTACATTAAAAGAAAACAACTATAAAAAGTTAAAAATTGAAACGAAAGCACCGTTAGAAAAGGATTACTTCCAAATCAGTGGCGTCAATAAATTAGAGGTGAATGATAACATAACTAGCTTTTTATTTCGGGGTAATATCAACACAGTAATGAAAAAAATCGCTGAGATAGAAATTGCCAACCTGTGGATTGAAGAGCCAGACCTTGAGGAGATCTTTATGCATTACTATGAAAAGGAGGCCTAAGAAGCTATGAACATATTTTTGCATGAATTGAGGGCCTATCGGAAATCGACAATCATATGGTCGATATCGTTAACCCTTATCGTGGTCTTTTATCTGTCATTGTATCCTTCTTTTGCGCATGATGCAGAGGAATTCACAAAAATCCTTGAAGGGTATCCAGAGGCGATTAGAAATGCATTAGGAATAAATCTGGGAGGGTTCTTTACGATTCTAGGCTTCTATTGCTTTCCCCTCTCTTTTATTACACTTTGCGGCGCCATCCAGGCGATGAACCTTGGGACTTCCATTGTCAGCAAGGAAGTCCGTGAAAAAACAGCGGATTTTCTGTTAACAAAGCCTGTTACCCGGACGAAAATTTTGACATCCAAACTATTGGCGGCACTCACCGCCATCATCTTGACGAATATTGTTTATTTAGCTGCTGCCAGTATCATGGCTTTTCAAGTAAAGACAGAAGACTTTAGCTTTAAACTATTTATCATGCTTTCTCTCACTTTGTTTTTTGTTCAGCTAATTTTTCTAGCGTTAGGATTGATCATTTCTGTTATCGTTTCGAAGCTAAAATCGGTGCTGACCGTGTCACTCGGAACCGTGTTTGCATTTTACTTTTTAGGGATGCTTAGCGGTACGCCTGGTGAGGAAGCAAAACGATATATTTCGCCGTTTAAATATTTTGACACCGCCTATATTATGAAGCATGCAAGCTACGAGTCCTCCTTTTTAATTGCTGGAGCCATCATTATTATTCTTGCAATTGTGGCGAGTTATTTCGTATATACAAAAAAGGATATCCATGCTGTATAGCTTGCTAAATGGAGGGATTTGGTCATGAATATATTTTTAAAAGAATTGAAGTCACATCGAAAATCGCTCATCTTTTGGAGCATCGGTGTCTTCCTCATGGTGGTCTCAGGAATGGCGAAATTTGAAGCCTATTCTTCATCGGGCCAATCAATCAATGAGATGATGGCCGATATTCCAAAATCACTAAGAGCTGTCTTGGGGTTCAGCGACTTGGAGCTATCGAAGGCTAGTGGGTATTATGGCATGCTTTTCTTATATTTGTTATTGATGGCCACCATCCATGCGGCCATGCTTGGAGCAACGATTATTGCCAAAGAAGAGCGGGACAAAACGTCGGAGTTTTTATTCGTAAAGCCAGTGTCAAGAACTACTGTCATTACGGCAAAATTATTGGCTGCATCTGTAAATATCGTCATTTTTAATCTTGTAACTCTCGTTTCTTCGATCATCCTCATGGGACATTACAGCCATGGTGAGGATGTCAGTGGTGAGATCGCTATTTTAATGGCGGGAATGTTCATTTTGCAGGTCTTGTTTATGGTTATCGGCAGCGCCCTTGCTGCTGTAAAAAAGAAACCAAAGACAGCGGCTTCCCTTGCAACAGGAATCCTTTTGCTCACCTATATGTTATCGGTTACGATTGATTTGAATGAGAATATGGAACCCTTAAAATACTTGACCCCTTTTAAATATTTTGAGGCGAAAAATGTCATGGTTGGCAGCGGGCTGGATGTCACTTTTGTTGTCATATCTGTTGTTTGGATTACCGTTCTTTCATATGTAACCTATGTGTTTTATCAAAAAAGAGATTTAAATGGATAAAAAACTATCATGAGCCTCAACTCCCAACCCTATCCATGGAAATAAATTTAGAGAACAAGGCATAGTCACCTAATAAAGGCGGTGAGAGCAGAGCTAGACTTCACATATTTTGTCTAGTGAAATGGGTATTTCACTTTAACTGGTTAAAGTGATTCATTTTTGCGGCGCTCCGCCCCTTTTCCACAGAAAAGACCAATTTTGGTCTTTTTTGGCGCTGTTCTTGGAAGAAATTTAATGTAGGATATGTTTTTCTTCGGTTCCTTATGTGAATGGTAGGAACTTTCCTCTCTTAAGCCAGTTGCTTTTATTAAGTTAACGATAGTGTTAATATAGGTAGGTGAATTGGAAAAAGGAGGATAAATGGATGACTCAAAATGAAAATAATGCTTTACCGCCAAAAACCTGTTCCGTTGAACGGTTAGTGACGATGGAAGCGGATGTAAAGAAAGTACTGGCTGGAGAAAAAACAGCGACACGTCGGAATGGCAGATATGCCGACCCAGGTGAAATCATGACCCTTGAAGGGAACCAGTTTGTAGTTGAAAAGGTGTATTCGCAAAGCCTAGGTGAGCTTACCGATGCTGATGTCCGCCGCGAGGGCTTTGAAACAGTGGAAGATTATAAGCAATCCATTCTTTCCTACCATCCGGGTATGCCGTGGCTGCCGCAAATGCGCGTGTGGGTCCATGAATTTAGACCTGTCCAGGAATAATAATAGCTACTAGTGGTCCATGATTAATTTGTGGACCCTTTTTTGGTTTTTTTTCAACTCATGGATTATTCTAAATCCGCCGTATTCACAGTTCAATTCTTTTGTTAATCGAGGAAAACAAAATTATAATAAGTTTATTACGAGGTTCGAAATGCTGGGGTGGAATCATGAAATTTTTAGCAAAATACATTAAGAAATATTGGAAGTCTTTCAGCATTGCGGTCTTATTTCTCACTTTCGAGGCGATCAGTGATTTGCTGCAGCCAACGATTATGGCGAAAATTATCGATGAAGGTGTTGCCAACAAGGATATCAATTATGTGTTGAAAATGGGCGGCTTGATGTTGCTGATAACGGCATTTGGGGCGATGAGTGCCTCAACAAGAAGTGTAATGGCAAGCATTGTTTCACAGAATTTTGGCACAGAATTACGATCGGATTTATTTAAAAAAATTCAAACTCTCTCCTTTAAAAACCTCAATAAGTTTGACCGCGCGTCGTTAATCACACGGCTGACGAATGACGTCACCCAAGTGCAAGTCTTCGTCAATGGACTGATGAGGATTTTCGTTAAGGCTCCCCTGTTAGCGATAGGCGGCTTAATCATGGCGGCGCGTCTCAACCTCCATTTATCCGTGGTACTGGCGGTAGTTGTGCCGATTGTCACCTTGTTAATTATCGTTAATTTACGGTTAGGCTTTCCGCTATTTGCCAAAGTGCAAAGGGCATTGGACCGGGTAAACAGTGTAATGCGTGAGTATTTATCAGGTGTTCGTGTCGTTAAGGCGTTTAATCGCTTCGATGTTGAGATAGGCAAGTTTACCAAGGCGAATGATCATTTTAAGGACCAATCAATCGCAGCGGGCCGCCTCATGGCGACTTTCAGCCCGGCAATTATGTTGACCGTAAACCTTGGTATCGTCGTTGTACTTTGGATAGGCGGCTTAGGGGTCGACACCGGAAAAATTCAGGTCGGTCATATCATTGCCTTTACCAATTATATGACGCAAATTTTATTTTCGCTGATGATGATTTCGATGGTTTTTAATATGTTTGTCAGAGCAAAAGCCTCGGCAGGAAGAATTGACGAGGTATTTTTACAGGAAGATAGCCTTTCTTGGGAAAATGAGACAGTAGGGCCGCCTCACCTGGAAAAAGGCAGAATTGATTTTGAACATGTCTCCTTTTCCTATGAAGGGACAATGGGTGAAGCTGTGTTAAAAAATATTACCCTTTCCATCCTGCCTGGCGAAACGGTCGGCATCATCGGTTCAACCGGCTCAGGGAAAAGCACCCTAGTTGGTCTGATTCCCCGTTTTTACGATGTCACGAGCGGAACCATTAAAGTAGATGGCGAAGATATTAAAGATGTTAATCCGAAAAGGTTACGGGAGAAAATTGCCTTTGTACCGCAGAAGAATGTGTTGTTTACTGGTACTGTGGCGGAAAATATTCAGTGGGGCAAAGAGGATGCACCCCAAGAAGAAGTCGAAGCTGCAGCAACCCATGCTTGCGCCCATGATTTTATTACTGCTTCTCCTGAAGGCTATCAAACAAGAATTGGCCAGGGGGGCGTTAATTTTTCCGGTGGACAGAAACAGCGAATTGCGATAGCAAGGGCCTTAGTGAAAAGGCCGGAAATCTTAATCTTGGACGATAGTACAAGTGCGGTTGATGTGGCAACGGAGGCCCAAATAAAAGCAGCCTTGAAGAAGTATGCCGGTGGTCTCACCTGTCTATTAATCGCCCAGCGGATAACTTCGATTATCGATGCCGACAAAATTCTTGTCCTTGACCAAGGAGAAGTGGTAGGATTTGGAACACATCAGGATTTATTAACGGAGTGTACCGTTTATCAGGAAATTTATCAATCGCAGATCGGCAAGGAGGTGCTGTAATTTGTCAAAGGGAACAGAACAGACAGAAAATAATCCTTCAACTCCCCCTCCATTAAGACCTGGCGGCGCTCATCGACTTCGCGGCCCGGTTGTGAAGCCGAAAAGCTTTAAGGGAACATTGAAACGCCTGTGGAATTATTTTGGCAAAGAGAGAAAAATGCTCTCACTGATCTTTTTCTTTATTCTTATAGATTCAGTACTTATGCTTCTTGCCCCGTTCTTAATCGGGAAAGCCGTAGATGCGATGAGTCTTCATAACGGAAAAGTTGATTTCAATTTACTAGAAGTGATGATTGTCATTCTGATATTCGCTT
Source organism: Neobacillus sp. (assembly GCF_031988165.1). NCBI lineage: Bacteria > Bacillati > Bacillota > Bacilli > Caryophanales > Bacillaceae > Neobacillus > Neobacillus sp. Next base: position 16,332 of record NZ_DALZYO010000009.1, on the reverse strand, counting down.
ATGTCGGTGATGCCGTGCTCACCTTTTTTCAGGGCTGGTTAATGGCCGGAGTTGCCCAGCGCATTGTCAAAAGCTTACGGGATGCCCTTTTTAAAAAGCTCCAAGGGCTGCCGGTTGCCTTTTTTGATTCTCGTACGCACGGAGAATTAATGAGCAGGTTGACGAACGATGTCGATAATGTCAGTAACACGATTTCCCAGTCGACCACACAGCTGATGTCAGGGTTAATGGTCATTGTCGGTTCGTTAATCATGATGGTAATTTTAAGTCCTGTGTTAACAGTGGCAAGCTTAGTTACCGTGCCGCTCGTCTTCTTGCTGACCCGGACAATTGCGAAAAAAACGAGTGTCTTTTTTAAAAATCAACAAGTTGAGCTAGGTAAATTGAATGGCCATATTGAGGAAACCATTTCTGGAATTGAAGTAGTCAAAGCCTTTAATCATGAGGAAAAGGTGATTGCGGAGTTTGATATTGTCAATACAAGACTCCGCGCGGTCGGCCTTAAGGCGCAAATTTGGTCTGGTTTCCTCATGCCGATTATGAATGTGATTAATAATCTCGGCTTTGCCATTGTGGCTGTCATTGGTGGCATCCTTGCTGTCAAGAGCTTAATCACGGTTGGAGCAATTGCCAGCTTTATCACCTATTCAAGGCAGTTTGTCAGACCACTTAATGATCTCGCCAATATTTTTAATATCCTCCAATCAGGTGTTGCAGGGGCAGAGCGCGTCTTTGAAATTATCGATGAACAAGAAGAGATTGCGGATCCAACCAATGCGGTTGCCTTAGAAAACCCTAGAGGGCATGTTGTCTTTGAAAATGTCAGCTTTGGTTACCGTTCAGATGTTCCAATTTTAAAGAATGTCAGTTTTGAGGCAATGATTGGCAGCAGCACGGCTTTGGTTGGTCCTACGGGGGCGGGGAAAACAACGATCGTTAATCTCCTGACGCGATTCTACGATGTGACCGAGGGGAGAATTCTCTTAGATGGCCACGATATTCGTGCTTATACGAGAGACAGCTTAAGAAGTTGTTTTGGCTTTGTGCTTCAGGATACGTATTTGTTTTCGGGGACAATTAAGGAAAACATCAAGTATGGGAAGCAGGATGCCGACGATGGCGAGGTCGAAAAAGCAGCGAGGATGGCGAATGCTGATGGCTTTATTAACCGGCTGCCCCATCAATATGACACGGTCCTCTCAGAAAACGGCGGAAACCTCAGCCAAGGCGAGAGACAGCTGTTAGCGATTGCGCGGGTGATTTTAGCGAAACCATCGTTACTCATTCTAGATGAAGCGACCAGCAGTATTGATACGAGAACCGAGCTTCATATTCAAGCAGCCTTACTCATGCTAATGGAGAATCGCACGAGCTATATCATTGCCCACCGCTTGAATACTATTCGTGATGCCGATACCATTATGGTAATTGATGATGGACAAATCATCGAAAAAGGAAGCCATGATGAATTAATGGCTGCTAAAGGAAGATACTACAACATGTTTTTTAATCAATTTAAAAATGTCGAAGGTGCACTGGAATAAAACAAGCAGCCCCCGCTGTTCCCACACAGCGGGGGCTTTATTTTAGCCGTAAAGAAAGTATAATTTCCAAACAGGCATCAGTGCAACTTCACCTAACGGCTTGCCAGTCGGCGAGTTACCATTTATCTCAGTCAAAGTGCTCCATAAGGAATGCTTCGGCAGCATTGGCATCGCACGAAGGAAAAGCGTTAGCTTTTTCGAGGAGTCCATACGCCGCTAAACGGACTCTTGCGCTTTTCTTATTTTCTCCAAATGCCACTTGTAGAAAAGTAATACCACTTGCCGGAGATATAATACTTATTATTGACCATAGCACCATCTGGTTTGAGGTAGTACCATTGACTGCCTTGCGCTAGCCAGCCCTTATACATAGCCCCATTATTATCGAGATAGTACCAGGTGTTCTTGTTTTGAAGCCAGCCGATTTTCATGATACCATGCGAGTCAAGGAAGTACCATTTATTGCCAAGGAAGATCCAGCCCGTCTGCATCGCTCCATTTTGGTTAAGATAGTACCATACAGTCCCATCCTTAAACCAGCCGGTCATCATTTCTCCTGATTTTTGAAGATAATACCATTTGCCATTAATGGAAATCCAGCCTGTCTGCAGCACTCCTGCTTGATCAAAGTAATACCAGCGGTTTTTATCGAACAGCCAGCCCGTTTGTTTTGCTCCTTCATTGGTATAGTAATACCAAGTATCTCCTTTTTGGTCCCAGCCTTTTGGTCCTTGAGTGGTAAGGTTAATTTTTATTGGGTCAGCACTCAGATTGTCCCAGGCGTCAAGCGCGTAAATCTCGTAAGTATAGGACGTATGTGGAACTAAATTATTTATGGTTGCTGAAACCGCTTCTTCAGGCTTCCAATATTGTGAATAGACCGTTTGGATGGTTTTGCCTGATTCTTTAATGACATAGCGGTCAATAGCGGTATTATCCTGCCCCTGATCCCATGACAAGGTAACCGTTGTCGTGCCGAGATTGCTTATCCTTAAGTTTGAATTAGCGGTAAAGGTAGGTTTAACTGTGTCCTTAGCTGCTTCCTTGTATGGGATGGGAATGGTTGTAGACTTAATCCATGTGCCATCACTAAATTCTCTTGACTTCATTTCTACACGATCATCGTAAACATTTACAAGGTATCCTTGGGAAAAACCTGGAATACGACCATTCTCATTCCAGGTGTATTCCACTGAGCTTGTATTGACCATTGTAAATCCATCCTGATAAATACTTTTCGGATGGTTTAATGGATAGTGAGAATGTCCGGAAAATAGAATGGCTTGTGGGTATTTTTTTAAGATCGTTAATAATCGTTTACTGTCAAAACCGGCATTCCATTTGTCACTTCCGTAGACTGTGTTGGCAATTGGCTGATGTAAAAAAACAAAAATCGGTTTATTGCTTGCTGCCTCAACAGCCAACGTACGTTCGAACCATTGATATTGCTCTTCAGAAATATAGGCCCAGTCTTTCGCGTCGGGAATATTTCCATAGGCTAAAGACAAGGTTTTTGCCGATAATTCTCCTGCTAGGCTAATAAAATGATAACCTTTAATCCATTTATCAAAATAAATAGTAGATAGTGGATCTCCATTGTAGTCCATAAATCTCTTCTGCATCATTTCATCTGTTACGGTAGATGCTTTATCGTAGTTTGATTCAAAATATTCGTGGTTGCCCATGGTAATAAATTGCTCGGCTCCAGGGTTTTTGTTTTCTCCTAGGATTTGTTTAAAGGCTTTGTAATCTTCCTCGAATCCACGGTCAGTAAAATCACCGACCACAGCAATGGTGTCATACCCCGGGGCAATATTTTTCAGGTCAGTTAAAGCTTGTTTGAATTTGTTATTGGGATATCCCTGATTAATATGTACATCACTCATGACCGCCATTTGTAGGGTTGGCTGCTCACTAGCTTCAACATGGCTACTTGTTTCCCACGGGGAGAGGCAGGTAGCAGTTAATACAGCTGCGAATAGGGGAATTAATTTCTTCTTCATAGTTCAACCTCTTTCTTATTTATTGGTAGAAATAATCTATTTAACTAGTACTCAAGTAAATGGATAATATTTACTATAACCTTTTTAGAAACTATTTTAAATAGTATTGGCGGAATTTGTCGCTAAATTGTTCCAAAAGATAAAAATATTGTCGCAAAACTCCCAAAATATGATAATGTTGAAAGGATATTATTGAAAAAACAAAAGGTGGACCAAACGTGAAAAAGTGGAAAATGATCTTGAGTATCTTTGTGTTAGTGTTAGCAGTTGGGGCCGGAACCCTCTATTATTTTTTAAATATCAAAGAATATAAGACTGCTGATACAAAAGTTGATGAGATTGTAAAAAGTGATTACAAGGTGAAGTTGCCTGGCGAGGAAAATACCATGGACGGTTCTGGTGAACAAGCTAAGGAGCAAGGTGTAAACGAAACGGCTGAAACGGCAGAGTCAGGAATAGCAAAGGGTTCTAGCGGTAATCACGAAGCGAATCGTAGCCAAAACGTGAAACCAACAGCTAATTCTATTTTAGAAAAATATCAACCATCATTCAAAGATTTAGAAGGACAGGCAGATGGGAAGTTAAATTCCCTTTTATCGCATGCCTATAGCGAATATCAAACAAAGAAGTCCAAAAGTGAAGACGTATCCTATTTTTACTTTTACTCGAAATATAACGGTGCAGCGAAAACGCTTGAAGCAAGTACCGATAATTCCTTTTACTATATTTACAACTCACTTGTAAAAGAGTTAGAAAAATATGGGTTTAGTTCAAAAGAAGCGAAGCCGATTAAAGACCATTATTTAAGTCTTAAAAAGCAAAGAAGATCTTCGTTAATGAATAAAGCGGTTGATTATTTAAAATAATTTGTTGAGTTTTGCATGAAAATGTTGTAGAAAATGGTAGTATTATGTAAAATTATATTATTGCTTCTTATTCTTAGGCTATTAATCTAGTTTATGTTTCAGAGGTTTAGTACATAACATCAAGGAGGATTATTGTGAAAAGAATTATTGCACTATCAAGCTTTTTATTCCTTTTCCTTTTAGCCGTGCTTCCAGCAAATGTTTCTCATGCCGCAGCGGCTAAAAGTGTAGAAATTTCAGGTATCACTTTGTTTACCGATGCAGGTGAAATTAAGGCAATAAAAATGGGCAACAACTTTACCTTTAATTTGGTTGGTTTAAATGGGAAAATCCAAGTGAAAAAGGTTGAATTTACTTCGGAAAATGCTACTACTGTTTCCCCTTATTCAAAATCGGATAAAAAATATTCAGCTGACACTGATTTACGATTTGCAAATGGAGTTGCCTATTTAGATAAAGAAAAATATATAAAATGGGTAAATCGCAAGATCGAGGAAATTGCCGGGAAAGACTTTCCTAGGATTAAGGATGATGGAACCGACACCCTATTAACTGTTCAATATCTCCGAAATATCGTTGAAGATGATGAAGTACTTCCAGGCTATGTATCAGATGATAATGGAAATGAATCTGAGTTTTCTGTCACATTTTCTACTGCTGCATGGGTTACAAAAGACGGTAAATGGTTTTTCATTGGACCTGAAAGTAATTCCACAACTGATTATGCAACCGGATGGGCTAACGATAAAGGAATATCGTACTATCTTGGCAAAGATGGTGTCATGCAAACTGGCTGGGTTAAGTCAGAAAACAAATGGTATTTATTAAAACCAAGTGGTGCAATGGCAACCGGCTGGGTGAAGGATAAAGGTACTTGGTACTACCTTAACGATAATGGTGCAATGGCAACTGGCTGGGTGAAGGATAAAGGTACTTGGTACTACCTTAACGGCAATGGTACGATGAAAACTGGCTGGGTTAAAACAAGCGGGAAATGGTACTTCTTAAACTCAAACGGTAAAATGGCAACTGGCTGGGCAAAAGTTTCAAACAAATGGTATTACCTTGATGGTAATGGTGTAATGAAAACTGGTTGGGTGGATGTATCCAAGAAATGGTACTACCTATACAGCGACGGTCATATGGCAGTTAATACAAAAATCGGCTCTCATAAAATTGGTAAAGACGGAGCTTGGATTAAATAATGGAGTAAAAGAGAGAATACGAGTTTTGTATTCTCTCTTTTTTATTGCTCTTGTAAAATAGTAGTGACAACTGTAAAGACACTTGTTAAAATACCCTTAGAGCTAATGGATTTACTGTCTTTTTCTAAAAAAACATTTTTGGGGAAATAATGTAAACAGATAGAGTAGCATAGGGGGATACAGATGCACAATAAAAAGGAAATATCAGGAAGAAGACTACTTGGAATTGCCGGGATGGGCTGGATGTTTGATGCCATGGATGTTGGCATGCTTAGCTTCATTATCGCAGCATTAAAAGTAGAGTGGGATTTAACCCCAGGACAGATGGGCTGGATTGGCAGCGTAAATTCAATTGGAATGGCTGTTGGGGCCCTTATTTTTGGCTTAATGGCCGATCGGATTGGCAGAAAAAATGTATTTATTATTACGTTATTATTATTTTCAGTTGGTAGCGGTGCTTCCGCCTTTACATCAACATTAACGCTCTTTTTAGTGTTAAGATTCTTTGTCGGAGCGGGTTTAGGCGGGGAGCTTCCCGTTGCTTCAACACTTGTATCCGAAAGTGTTCCAGTTGAAAAGCGCGGCAGGATTGTTGTACTACTTGAAAGCTTTTGGGCAGGCGGCTGGCTGATTGCAGCTGTCATTTCCTATTTTGTCATTCCGAAGTTTGGCTGGCAGGTTGCTTTGTTAATCAGTGCCATCCCAGCTCTATATGCTTTATACTTGCGTATTGGTTTGCCTGATTCACCGCGGTTTACAGCAATAAAGCAGAAAGATAAAATCTCCGCCTTCCAAAGCATGAAAAAATTATGGTCGAAAGAGTATATTCGTCAGACCGCCATGCTCTGGATTGTATGGTTCTGCGTCGTCTTCTCCTATTACGGTATGTTCTTATGGCTGCCAAGCGTCATGGTCATGAAGGGCTTTAGTTTAATTAAAAGCTTTGAATATGTCCTAATCATGACACTAGCTCAGTTACCAGGTTATTTTACGGCAGCATGGTGTATTGAAAAATTTGGACGGAAATTTGTCTTAGTTGTTTATTTAATTGGAACGGCAGCAAGTGCCTATTTCTTTGGAACTGCTGATTCAACCGTTCTATTAATGGCTGCGGGGATTCTTTTGTCATTCTTTAATCTCGGTGCTTGGGGTGGCTTATATGCCTATACTCCGGAGCAGTATCCAACCATTATCCGCGCTACTGGTACAGGTATGGCCGCTTCCTTTGGGCGGATTGGCGGTGTATTCGGACCATTGTTGGTTGGCTATCTTGTCGCACAAAAGATTTCCATCTCGGCGATATTTACTATCTTTTGTATTTCAGTCCTCATCGGGGCCATGGCCGTCTTCTTTTTGGGAAAAGAAACGAAAAGCAAAGAATTAGTATAACAATTTGAGGTAAGAGATTCCTTATTTTAAGGGTCTCTTTTTTTATTGACTAACGCAGGAATCATATTTAGACAAAATATTTGTTTTTGCTGTTCACTTTTCCGACAAAAATAAAATCTTATTCACTTTACTGAAATAAGGCTTATGAAGATAGTAAAATATTGTTTTTTCATTATTTTCAAAATTATTTTAAAATAACACACGATAAGACTAGACGAACTTGAAAATATTTTGTACAATGTTTTCAGAATATTATCTTTTTTTAAAACAGTGGGACAATTATTTTGGGAAAAATTTTTAAAAAAACAGGGGGTATTGCCATGAGAAAGAAAAAATTAGCTGGTATTTTTATGTCGCTAATGGTAGCAGCGGGCGTGATGGCTGGTTGTAACTCAAGCACGAGCGGGGATGGCGAAAAAGGCGACACAATTAAGATCGGAGCAAACCTTGAGTTATCCGGAGGTGTAGCATCTTACGGTCAATCCATTAAAGAGGGGATTGAACTTGCATTCGAAGAAATCAATAAAGATGGAATCAATGGTAAGAAGTTGAAGCTAGTACCGTTTGATAATAAATCTGATGCCCCAGAAGCCATTAACGGCGCTACAAAGCTTATCAGCCAAGATAAGGTTGTTGCTATTATCGGTGCAGCAACAAGCGGAAATACAATTGCACAAGCAGAAATTGCCCAAAGCAACAAAATCCCGTTATTGACGCCAACTGGGACAAACCCAGATGTTACCCTCAAGGGGGGTAAATTGAATGATTTTGTTTTCCGTACATGCTTCATTGACCCATTCCAAGGTACGGTTGCAGCGAATTTTGCTACTAAGGAATTAAACGTAAAAACGGCTGCTGTTTTTATTGACACCGCAAGTGATTATTCCAAAGGTCTTGCTGCCTCCTTCAAGGAATTATTTGCAAAACAGGGCGGAAAAGTGGTCTTAGAGGAAGCTTATGTAGCAAAGGATACGGATTTCCATGCTCAATTAACAAACATTAAAGGAAAAAATCCTGATTTCATCTTTGTTCCTGGATATTATGAAGAGGTTGGTCTAATTGTAAAGCAGGCGCGTGAATTAGGTATTAATGTTCCAATGATGGGCGCCGACGGATGGGATTCTCCGAAACTAGTAGAACTTGCTGGTAAGGATGCCTTAAACAATACGTTCATTACCAACCACTATTCTTCTGGTGATTCTGATCAAAAGGTTCAAGAATTTGTTAAAGCCTTCAAAGCAAAATACAAAGATAAGTCTCCTGATGCCTTCAACGCTTTAGGTTATGATTCTGCGTATTTCATGGCTGATGCCATTAAGCGTGCAGGCGGCAGCGATCCGAAGAAAATTCAAAAAGCACTTGCTGAAACAGATGGACTTGATCTTGTCACTGGAAAAATGAAGCTTGATAAAAACCATGATCCTATCAAATCTGCTGTTATTTTAGAGTACAAAAATGGAGAGCAAACATTTAAGACGAAAGTAAACCCTTAAAAAGAAAAGCGGAAGCGCCTTGTCCAGGGGCGACAAGCATAAGACGAGCCGGCGGGAAGGTTGTTCTTTAACCTTCTCGACGGATTGGCTTATGACCTCGAGCCCCTAGGCGCTGGAGCTAGACAAAAAGAAAAGCGGAAGCGGCCGTTTAGCGAAAAGAACGAGTCGCTGGGCTGCTTGTGCTAGACAAATTTTATAATGATCAAAATGAATAGGGAGATGTTGTGTCTCCCTATTCTTATTGAATATTTTTAAAGTCCTTTAAAGGAGTGCAGGACATATGGAACAACTAATCCAACAGCTAGTCAATGGAATTTCCTTGGGCAGCATTTATGCGTTAATTGCCCTGGGTTACACTATGGTTTATGGGATTGTCAAACTGATTAATTTTGCCCATGGGGATGTCGTCATGGTCGGTGCATTTATAGGTTTTTATTCTATTACTATTCTTGATTTAGGATTTTTCCCTGCTTTGCTTATTTCCATGGCTGCCTGTGCCATCTTTGGCGTTTTAATTGAACGGATTGCCTATAAACCGCTAAGAAATGCAACAAGGATTGCCGCACTGATTACGGCTATTGGTGTATCGCTCTTTATTGAATATGGAACCATTTACGTGCGTGGTGCCCAGCCGGAAGCCTATCCAGACAATATCGTACCATTAAAGAGTTTGGAGATTTCCGGTGTCAAAATTAGTGGTCAGTCCATTCTGATCTTAGTGATTTCTATTTCCTTAATGATTTTACTGCAGTTTATTGTTCATAAGACAAAAATCGGCAAAGCGATGCGGGCCGTTTCATATGACATGGATGCGGCAAGATTGATGGGGATTAATGTGAATAATACGATTTCTGCCACCTTTGCAATTGGTTCTGCTCTTGCGGGTGCAGCTGGAGTAATCTTGGGCATGTATTATACAAAAATTGATCCATTGATGGGAATCACTCCTGGGATTAAAGCATTCGTCGCTGCCGTTCTTGGCGGGATTGGGATTATCCCAGGTGCAATGACCGGAGGGCTGCTATTAGGAGTCATTGAGGCACTTGTTAGTGCTGCCGGAGGCTCATTATGGCGGGATGCCGTAGCATTTGTTGTCCTGATTCTTATTTTAATCTTCCGCCCAGCAGGCCTATTTGGTAAAAATGTCAGGGAAAAGGTCTAGGGGGTGGATAGCGATGAAAAATGTTAAAAATGCAAAAGGTTTTTGGGGTTCAATCATTTTAGTCATTATTTTTACCGTTGTAACACAATTTCTCATTAATGGGGGAACATTGAACTCCTTTTATGTAAACACATTGTTTTCGATCGGCATCAATATTATCCTTGCTGCGAGTCTTCATTTAATTATAGGCATTACCGGGCAGTTTTCGATTGGACATGCTGGTTTTCTTGCTGTTGGAGCCTATGCTTCAGCGATTGTGACGATGAAATTAGGACTGCCATTCCCACTGGCAATCATTGCAGGTGGTATAGCAGCAGCGATCGCTGGCTTGATTATCGGGATTCCAACACTGAGATTAAAAGGAGACTATCTGGCTATTGCTACCCTTGGCTTCGGAGAGATTGTCAGGATTGTCTTCTTAAATATTGATTATGTGGGCGGGGCCAGCGGAATGACCGTTTCTCACCTCACAACATGGCCATGGCTGCTTACCTGTGTGGTCATCACGATTGTTGTCATTGTAAACTTCACAAACTCGACTCATGGACGAGCCTGTATTTCGATAAGAGAAAATGAAATTGCAGCGGATGCGATGGGGATCAATACGACTTTTTATAAAGTAATAGCTTTTGTGATTGGCGCCTTCTTTGCTGGCGTTGCCGGGGCGCTCCATGCCCATAACTTCTATATTATCCAGCCGACAAACTTCAGTTTCTTAAAATCGTTTGATATCTTGATTTTAGTCGTAATCGGCGGTTTAGGAAGTATGTCGGGTGCGGTGATTGCTGCCATCCTGTTAACCATTATTTCAACGTTTCTCTCCAATTATCCAGAGGTGCGGATGGTTATTTACAGCCTTGTGCTGATTGTGATGATGCTGTTCCGCCCGCAGGGATTGTTGGGAACGAAAGAAATTACCTCTTTCTTGAAAATTGGCAAATCTGCTAAAGGAGGAGTGCAGCATGATAACAAAAACACCGTTGCTTAAGGTAGAAAATGCCGGTATCCGCTTTGGCGGACTTAAAGCAGTTTCAGAAGTAAACCTGGAATTAAACCAGGGAGAACTTGTCGGTTTAATTGGCCCAAATGGAGCCGGAAAGACGACATTTTTCAACTTGTTAACAGGTGTCTATGTTCCTACTGAAGGAACTATTTCCTTAGATGGTGATAAATTAAATGGGCAACCTCCCTATAAAATTACTAAAAAAGGGATTACTAGGACGTTTCAAAACATTCGCTTGTTCAGTGACTTATCTGTTCTTGATAATGTTAAGGTTGCCTATCATTCACTAGCCAAACATTCCATCCTTAGCTCGATCTTCCGCCTCCCCTTCCACTTTTCAGGTGAGAAGGAAATGGAGGAAAAGGCTATTGAATTTTTAAAAATCTTCAAGCTTGAAACGGTCATGCACGAACAAGCCAAGAATCTTCCGTACGGTCAGCAGCGCCGTCTTGAAATTGCTAGAGCACTGGCGGCCAATCCGAAATTACTGCTCCTTGATGAACCGGCAGCCGGGATGAATCCGCAGGAAACAGAAGAACTGATGAATTTAATATCCTTGATCCGTGAACGGTTTTCGTTAACGATTCTATTGATTGAACATGATATGCTTCTTGTTATGGGTGTGTGTGAGCGAATCTATGTGCTTGACCACGGCCAGTTGATTGCCGAAGGTACACCAGAGCAAATCAGAAATAATCCAAAAGTCATCGAAGCGTATCTGGGCGAGGAGGTCTCTTAAAATGCTAAAAATAAATGATATTAATGTCTATTATGGAAATATTCATGCATTGAAGGGAGTTTCTCTTGAAATCAATCAGGGCGAAATTGTCACTCTGATTGGCGCCAATGGCGCTGGTAAAAGTACACTTCTAAAGACCATTTCTGGGTTACTGAAGCCGAAAAACGGCGAGATTTTGTTTGAAAGTGAACACGTGGCTGGAAAGGTTCCACAATTAATAGTGAAGAGAGGAATTTCTCAAGTCCCAGAAGGGCGGCGGGTGTTTGCTAACATGTCAGTCGAAGAGAATTTGGAATTAGGTGCTTATTTGCGCAAAGATAAAAAAGGTATCCGCGAAGACTTTGAAAAGGTCTTTCAGCTTTTCCCGCGTCTGCAGGAGCGCCGCAAACAGCAATCTGGAACACTCTCAGGCGGTGAGCAGCAAATGCTCGCGATGGGCCGGGCATTGATGGCCAGACCGCGCCTATTACTGTTAGACGAACCTTCAATGGGTCTTGCGCCGCTGCTTGTGAAAACAATCTTCCGGATTATTGAGGAAATTAAACAAACAGGTACAACCATTCTATTGGTAGAACAAAATGCCAATATGGCTTTATCCATCGCCGACCGTGCCTATGTTATTGAAACAGGAAAAATTGTTGCTGCTGGCACTTCAGAAGAACTGAGTCAGAGCGATCAAATTAGAAATGCCTACCTTGGCGGACATTAATAAAAAGGATAAAAGAGTCTGATCCCTCGCACTAAAATCAATATACGATGAAAGCTGAAGTGAACTTTCGCAGTATATTGTGGTGGAGGGGTCAGGCTCTTTTTATTTAATTACATTTTAATTTTTCTTTGTTCGGTATCCAGCTGGAATTGTTGCCGTCTTTTTGGGCTTAATCGATTTCTAATGATGTTCACGTAATCCTCGTAGAGCTGCTCTAAACCGACTAAAGCAAGGGAAAAGAAATTGGCATAATTCTTCTGCACTTCCCATTTTAACTCGTTCTTTCCGCAGATACTGTATTTATTTAACTCTTCAATTTCCCGTTGGATTTTTTCTAATTCCGCTGTTTGCTGATCTTCAGGCAGTGAGAGCAGCAAATCAATTTTTTCAATATAATCCATTGATTTTTTAATTTTCTCTTTAATATCATCATATCCAGCCTTATCGATAAGATCATATTTTAATTTGAACTCGTTTAGCTTTAGGGCCGCTTCATAGGTGGAATTCACAATATCATCCCGTGTCATATCGATTGTTTCATAGCTTAGCATATGCTTCCAGGATGGCTGGGTAATCGCCTTGCGATGGTCCTCAAGTGTATGACAGAATTTTTTATACCCATGGGTTTCTGGATGCTCAAAGGCCGGGCTTGCCGGGTCAAGGAATGGTGCTAGCGGCGCAACAAAGTAAAAGATTCTTGGATCCTTGTTGCATGCCAGATGAATCGTCTCGCAGAAATCAATATTATCAACAGCACTTTGGTAGGTCTGTCCCGGAATGCCGACCATAAAGAACAGGTCGATTTTTTTACAGCCGTTCTTTAAGGCGAAATTAAGCGTATCGATAACTTTTTGATTGGTACAGCTAAATTTTCCGTTATAACGTCTGATATGTTCATCATGGGTCTCAAGGGTAATTTCAATACTATATTTTGGCACACTATCATTCATTTGAATAAAGAATTCTTCATCTGCATATTGGAATAATTCAAAAACGATTTCATTTTTAAGTTGAAGCTTTTTAAGCCTGCTGAAAAACTCACGAACATATTCACGGCCGCCCTGACGCAGATCATGCAGAATAAATATCGGTGCCCGGCTGAAGCGTGAAATAAACTGAATGTCTTCCACAAGCTTTTTAGGTGAACGTAAAGCGAGTGAATTCCGATTACAGTTTTGATTATAGGCCTCTCGTGAACCGCCGCAGATGAGACAGTTTTGTGTACAGCCACGAGCCGTTAGTAACGCTGTATTCGGATATTGCAGCCAGCCGTTGTATGGCAGCGGGTCAAGGAAATTCCGATACTTAAATACTGAGCGAATCGTATAGCGATAGCCTGGAACGTCGATATCATCCAAATCCTTTGGTACATATGTAATCGGATTGTAGCCGCACTCTTCTCCTTTTTTCCAAGTTAAATTAGGAATGTCGGCATAATGGGTGTTCCCAGTTTCAATTTTATTCATCAGCAGGAGCATCAGCTTTTCTGTAGAATCGCCACGCATAACGAAGTCGATACAGGGGTATTCAATTAATTCTTTATGATAGTAGGTTGCGGACAAGCCACCAAAGATAATTGGTATTTTAGGGTGAAGCTTTTTGACAATTTTAGCAAGTTCAATACTGCCGTGGGCATGTGGCAGCCAATGAAGATCGATTCCGAACGCTTTTGTTTGGATTTTTTTTAGTTTCGCTTCAACATCAAATTTTTCACTCATCAGCATGCGATTGGCAATATTGATGATTTTCACCCGCAGTCCGTAGCGCTCTAAATAATCAGCAATACTTGTTAGCCCGATTGGATACATTTCAAAAACAGGCGATGACGGGACAACATCACTTATCGGTCCGGCAAGCAGGGAGTTTTTTCGAAAGTCATAAACACTGGGAGCATGCAAGAGAACTAAATCGTATTTCATATACTTCCACCTCAGGTCAATTTGTATTGGATAGTCAAATATGTCTCATCACAAGACATGAAAGAGTTTAATTTCTTTTGTGATATATTTCACATATAGAGATAGTGAATAAAAATAAGTGCTGCATTGCGTATTTTGTCGATGAGATTATTCATCTAGTTAACTTTAGTTTACTATAATAGTTAATTAATAGAGTGACAAACGGGTGACAAATTTTGGGGTATTTTGTGTTATATTTACATTTCCAGTATGCTAATAGTAAAAAAGATCTTTAAACTGCAACATGGAGGGATTAGGAAAATGGCGGAATCCAAAACGAATGCAATGCGAATATTGGATAGCAAAAAAGTCAGCTATGACATGCTGACATATGATAATAAAGATGGGAAAATTGACGGGATTTCAGTGGCAGAGAAGATTGGCAGAGATCCAAAAGAGGTATATAAAACGCTCGTTGCCCAGGGCGCAAGTAAAAATATTTATGTCTTCGTTATTCCGGTGGCTGAAGAATTGGATTTGAAAAAGGCAGCCAAAGCTGCAACAGAAAAGAAGGTTGAAATGATTCATGTAAAGGATATTCAAAAATGGACTGGTTATATCCGCGGCGGCTGTTCCCCGATTGGAATGAAAAAAGAGTATAGGACCTTTATCGATGAAAGCTGCCTCTTAGTTGATTCCATTGTTGTGAGCGCAGGGAAAATTGGCGTTCAAATTGTGTTAGACCCAGCAAGTTTAAAGGACTTAACCAAAGCTGAAATTATCGATCTGAATAAATGAAATTTTTGATTAGATTTTGAGTGGGCACTCACCTATAAATGACAAAAGCATAGAATAGTGTGAAATGAAACGATGCCATTGTCAGGATGAAAAACTTGCCGATGGTGAAACCATTAGGTGTAGTTGAGTAGCGAAAAAAGGGAGTGTTGATGGGTGGCAGGAAAAATTAAAAATTATTTTGCCGGCGGTAATACAGCTAGGGGGTTTCATAATCTGTACGATTCCAACCTCCAAGGACTTGAGCGATTATTTATTTTAAAAGGCGGTCCTGGAACAGGTAAATCCTCGCTGATGAAGAAAATTGGCAATGAATGGCTAGAAAAAGGCTACAATATTGAAATGTTGCATTGCTCGTCCGATAATAATTCCATTGATGGGGTGTTAATTCCTGCCTTAAAGGTAGGAATCGTCGATGGAACCGCTCCACATGTGATTGAACCAAAAGCACCAGGGGCGGTTGAGGAATACATTAACCTAGGCGAGGCCTGGAATGCGAGAGCACTTGCTGTTCAAAAAAAATCAATTCAAATGCTAACCAATCAGATTAGTGAATCCTTTCAAAAGGCGTACACGACATTTAAAGAAGCGTTGGAAATCCATGATGACTGGGAAAAAATTTATATTAATAGCATGGATTTTAACAAAGCAGACCAATTGTCGAACAAGTTAATTGAATCGTTTTTTGGAAAAATGAAGTTGAATAAAGCTGCCGATGTACGTCATCGTTTCTTAGGAGCGGCGACGCCAAAAGGTGCTGTTGACTTTGTCCCGAATTTGACCGAGGAAATTCCAAAACGCTACTTCATTAAAGGACGCCCTGGTTCCGGGAAATCGACGATGCTGAAAAAGCTTGCCACTGCCGCTGAGGATCGGGGGGTGGATGTAGAAGTCTATCATTGCGGCTTTGACCCGCATAGCTTAGATATGGTTATTTTCAGAGAACTGGGTATTGCCATTTTTGATAGTACCGCTCCACATGAATATTTTCCAAGCCGTGACGGCGATGAGATTATTGATATGTATGAAATCTTGATTGATCAGGGAACAGATGACCTTTTCGCGGAGATTATCAGTAAGATTGCTGCAAAGTATAGAAGCAAAATGACGGAGGCAACAAGCTATCTTGCACAAGCAAAAGAGCTTCATGATGAGCTCGAAGCGATTTATATTGCAGCGATGGATTTTTCTGTTGTCGAAAGGATTCAAGCTAAGATTGCAGAGGAAATCAAGGAATTGGCGGGTGCCAAAGGGCAATAAGAGCCCTAGTCAGTAAAATAGGGCTGGTAAAATACCAAACTTATTTAGAGTACCTGCAGCGGGCAAAATCGGATAAACAGAGCTAAAACAGAAGCCAATACAGGTTATTGGCTACCGAAATCGGCAAAAAGAGCAGGAATGGTAACCAATAGAGGTTATTGGCTACCGAAATCGGCAAAAAGAGTTGGAATGGTAACCAATAGAGGTTATTGGCGACCGAAATTGAAAAAAAAGAGCAGGAATGGTAACCAATAGAGGTTATTGGC
>NZ_DALZYO010000008.1:0-142000 GCF_031988165.1 Neobacillus sp. | reverse complement strand
TAGAAGAGTTCTAAAGGACAATTTCCCCCAGTGACACGGTGATACTGTCTAATAGAAGTGCTCTAAAGGACAATATCCACAAGTGACACGGTGATACTGTCTAATAGGAGAGCTCTAAAGGACAATTTCCCCCAGTGCTCCGGTGATACTGTCTAATAGGAGAGCTCTAAAGGACAATTTCCCCCAGTGCCTCGGTGAAAGATTTACACCTGTTTCTTCCTAACTAAACGTTTAATTAAAAACGCTACAAGCCTTGTTACATAGGCGTTTATAATCCTTTACCCTTAAAAATATTGACGGAAATAATAAGGGAAATCCATTCTATTCTAGCTATTTCGACCACATTCTGTCTGTACAGACATATTTCAACCGATTTTCTTAGGTAAAAAAACTAATCAAACGTTTGATTATATCCGCTGGAGTCCCTGTTATCTCAGGCTTTTGTTTCCTAAACGGGCAAAAAGATTGTCAACAATTTCAGTAGATATTAATGCAAACCATCTCTCCATTCATTTCAACGAACGATTTCTCCATAAACGATCCTTTTTCAACTAATTCCCCGTTATCTCAACACTAATCAAACGTTTAATTAAATATGGTATCAGCCTGCTTCAAGACTGGGTTTTTCAAGCTAATCTCGGAAAATAAATGTCGAGAGTTGTCCTCTATATGTGATAATGATTTTTTCAAAAACGAACCTTGTAGGGTGTCTGAACCAGAGTTGTGCCTTTTCCTAGAGTACCCCCTTTTGACCAATTGGCTCCTGGTTATAGTAGGATGCAGCATTGAATAAGGCATCATTTTAAAACGAAAAGCCTGCTATCCCTTTCGAAATGTTGGCCAGCTAGTTTAGGAGGAGGACTGATTATAGAAAGATACATGCTTCAACTAGATTCTCCTCTGTTTCTTCCTAATCAAACGTTTGATTAAATCCGCTGCAAACCCTATTAAATAAAGATTTATTCATCTGAAAGTGGGAAAAATTTGTTGAAAGATGATAGATAAATGGACTATGACTAACACACAGATAAGCTAATCCCCTTTAACGCAACATATCGACTGATTTCAGTATATGCTATACTATTCAATTGTTTGATTAAAGACGCTGCAAACTCAGCTATATAGAGATCTTATCCATCAGGAAAGAAAAGATTTTGTCTAAAAACTGTAATGATTATTTCAGAAAAAAATACAATATTCCCTAAATATCGCTACTATTCTTTTGAACTGATTATATTCTACTTGATTTCCTTTTTTCTTAACTAATCAAACGTTTGATTAAAAATACCTTGAGCCCGCGTCAATACTAGATTTCCGCATCAGATTACTGAAGAAAATTGTTGAGATTTATCTGCTTAATGTGATTTTATCGGGCGGTGACAGGCACCGTAATTAATGAATCGTTATTTTTTATGAATTCTGATATGTTTTTCATTAGGACCTTCGGTGACATAGGTATTGCAGCAACGGTGTCTCCGCCAATGTGTGAAGTTAATGTTACATTTTCAGCTGTTAATAACGGATGGCCCATAGGTATAGGTTCACTACTAAATACATCTAATGCAGCACCTGCTATTTTTTTTGTTTGTAAGGCATCAATTAATGCATCTTCATCAACAGCATAGGCGCGACTGGTATTAATAAGTGTACAGTTAGGTTTCATTTTTTCAAAAGCCGCTTTATTTATTAATGGGGGCATTCCTTTTTCAAAACGTACATGTACAGATATTATATCCGATTCTCTGTATAGTTCATCTAAGGAAACGGGAATAGCCTTTGGTTGCGACTCTTTTATATTTTCGTTTGTCATATAAGCATCGTATACAAGTATTTCTACTCCTAATGCTACTAATCTTTCGGCTACTAATTTCCCGATATTGCCAAAGCCAATAATTCCAACCTTCTTTTCACTTAAATTAGCAGTATAGGAAGAATTATCAAAACTCTTTGGCCAATTTCCTCCTTTTATTTGCTCGTGGCAACGAGCAATATTTCTCGTCTCTGCATACATTAATCCTATTGTAAAGTCAGCAACAGGTTCAGCATTTCGGATTGAGTTGATAACTGGAATATTCCGTTTCGACGCTTCTTCTACAGCAATATGTTCTAAACCTCCTCTACAGGTACCAATTAATCTTAACTTCTTTGCCTTTTTAAGTAAATTTGCTGGAAGGGGGCAAAAATGTGTCAATATAATATCAGCATCCTCCACTTCTTGATCAAGTATTTTTGGGTATTCTACCGAATCCGGCCCATTTTTTTCAATAATACTAGTCATATACTGAAATTCTTCTTTACTATTTTGCTTCCATATTACTTTGGTAATCTCAGGTGCTTCTCCCCATTGCAGCTGAACAGCCTGTTCTGCAAAAAAATCAACATCCACGTGGATATCGCCAATAATAATAATTTTCATCTTCATGCTCCTTTAGAAAAAACTGCTATGGAATCATAGCAGTTTCTCTCTATTTTTTATTTTAGATTTTTTAGTACTTCTAAAGCTTGTTCCATAAATGTTTCCTCATCCATTCCAGTTAAGACGCCCACTGCATTTATTTGAGGAATTCCTTCCGCATCCTTTGGGTCAATCGGACTTGTAAACGCAATTAAATCCACTTTTCTGCTTCCAACAGCTCCTGCTACCATTCCTGGATTTATTTCTTCAATATGACAGTCAAAGCCATGCTCACCTAGCATTTCTTTGATTTTTTGCCCTACCATAGCTGAACTTACAGTACCTGAACCACAAACAGATAAAATGTTTACTTTTTTCATAGTTTTTTCCTCCTAGGGTTAGTTTTCTAAATCCTTCAATAATTGAACAATGGTCGAGGCATCTTCTGCCTCATGGATTTGCTTAAGTATTTCCTTGCTTTGGAAAAATGACATTAACTTCATTAAAAGTTGTAGTTGCTTGTCAGGGTGTTCCATTGCTAGTGGGAAAATCATCTGGCATTCTAATTTCTCAGTAGGAGTTCCCATCATTGCAAATGTAACTGGCTCCTTTGGAATCACTATAGCCATTCCAGGTTTTATTACAAATTCAGGATTTGTATGAGGGATGGCGATATTATACCCTGCTCCAGCTAGACCTGTTGGATAGGTCTTTTCACGTTCAATCACAGCTTCTGCATAACCAGATTTTACAAACCCCTGTTCTACCAATTTATCAGCAGCGAGTTGAATCGCTTCTTCAGCTGTTTTCACTTCTGCTTTCAGACAGATAAGTCGCTCTGTTAATATCTCCGTACAACAATCATTTATCAACTCCATATCTAGACCTCCTTTAATTCAAATTTTAACATTTCACCATTTACTGGTATTTGATATTCATTACAGAGCAAGATCAACTGCTCATCAGTAAGAAGATACTCTGCATTAGGTCCGGCTAAAAGATAAACTTTTGCTGCTTTTTCGACCGTTTCAATTAAACCGAAAGCTTCATCAATGGAATTACCCGCAGCAAGAATTCCATGGCCTGGCCAAATAACAATTCGATATTGTTGCATTTTTTTAGATGTGGCCCTTCCAAGGTTAACGGTGCCTGGCACCATCCAAGGAACTACTCCAACACCTTCAGGGAATATAAAAATACATTCTGTCAACGTTTTCCAAAGCAGTAAAGATACTTTCTTTTCAACTGCTGGTTCCCTAAGAGTTAAGGCTACGATGTTGGTGGCATGATTATGAAGAATAATCCGATGATTGGGATCAACCAATAATCTCGTTTCATGGCTCAATAAATGTGTGGGTAGTTCACTTGTTGGAACGGACCCACCTTCAAGGCCCCATAATACATCCATATTTCTCCCTTTTAAATCCAATCGAATAATTCCGATATTCTGTTCTGGGAATTCTAGCATATTACGAAAATAACTTCCTGAAGCTGTTACAACGAACAGCTTTCCATCTAAAAGACTACTACCCATTTCAAAATCAATGGGAATCTGTCTTGTTATTTTTTTCAAATCGATATTGTCTTCTATTTCTTCTTCCTTTACGATATAACTTATATTTCCTCCATTTCGCTCATCCCATCCTAATTGCCACATAGTATAAGCCATTTTGGCAATTTCTTGGACTATTGCGCAAGGGTATTGTTTTCTCACAGTATCAAATACCTCCTATTCTACATCCAGAACATTGGGTTGTAGAACTACTTTTATTTCTGATCCTTCCATAGCTGCTTCAAAGGCGGATTCCCAATTATCCAAAGATTCAATACGAGTGATCAGTTTTTCAGGTTCAATTTTGCCTGTTCTCATTAATTCTAAGGTTTTAATCCAAGAAGACGGCTTTTGCGACCGTGAACCAGTGATATTGAATTCTCGCTGAACAATTTCATTTAAAGCAAGCATGTTCTCACGTTTTGAAAACACGCCCATTTGAATTAACTGGCCTTTTTGTTTCAGCAAATCAAATATATTATTAAGAACAGCGGCAACACCGGAACACTCAAAAACGATATCGACACCTTTACCATTTGTCCACTCATCCACAATGGAAGTTAAATCTTCTTTTTGTGTATCTACGGTGAAATCAACACCCAGCTTTTTGGCTAATTCTAAACGTTTTTTGTCTTTGGTAATCCCTGCGAGAATAACTGTTACATCCATTGATTTAAGGACTTGAGCCAAACATAATCCGATGGGGCCAGGACCTAAAATAACAACTGTATCTCCAGATTGAACATCGGATTTCTCCATAGAAGCATGGACACCACATGCAATCGGTTCAGTAATAGAGGCAGCAAGAAGACTGATATTATCGGCTAATTTATGGACTCCTTCTTCTCGGACTAATACATATTGAGCAAAGCACCCATCAACTTGAGATCCTAGACCTTTTCGATTGCGGCATAAGTTATATTCTTTATTTCGACAGCTTTCACATTCTCCACAAGTCCACAGTGTTGTTTCGCTTGTTACCCTATCGCCGGGCTTTACTTTCGTTACCATTTCCCCAATCGCATCAACAATACCGGAAAATTCATGCCCTAAAACAAGTGGAGGAATCATACGATCATATTCTCCCTTAAAACAGTGAATATCCGTACCGCAAATACCTGCATAAGCTACTTTAATTCTAACCAGATTCCCTGTTGGTTCTGGTTTTTCAATTTCTATAATATCCATATTTCCATAGCCTTGCTTTTTCTTAGCTAATGCTTTCATTTCTTCACACCTTTTTTCTTTAAAAATAGGAGCTACTTATATACTTTTGTAAGATGTCACCTGTTCAGGAATTTCTTGTTTCGTTCCTGCAGTCTCTAAATAATCATGAATACGAGTTTTATTTTTACGGACAAATACATAGAGAATGAAATAAAGAACAATGACACCTGTGATTATAAACACATTTTGTGATAGAAATGCCAAGAAAACAACAGCCATAAACGGATTATTCATAATCCCAAAGCTAGTGATCATCATAACTCCAGCTGGAATATCAATCCCAACACCCATGGCAACTTCAGTAAAGTGCTCAGCTGTAATTGTACACATATAAAGTCCCAGCGAGAACCAAATGGCACCTGAGATAAGTGCTTTAAAGATATTACCCTTAGAGATACTAATAATGACGATAATCATATAAGGCAAGGCAATTAAATCTACCATCGGTAATGCTTTGTTACCTGGAAGAATAATCGCTAAAACAACCATAATAGGGATGAGGAGAATTCCAGTAATCAACGTCGCAGGTTCACCATATCCAACTGCATCATTAACTGCGATATACCATTCACGCTTCTGCTTTTTAGATGAACCCTTTGCTGTTTTCTTGGTGGCATCTGTTAAACTTGTGAAGGCTGATGCGAAGATACCAGCGACTTTAGGAAATACAGCCATAACTGCTGCTGTAGAAATACCAACAGTAAAGATTTGTCCCCAAGCTTGTAAACTATTTAATTGATTAAAGTTACCGGCAATTCCAAGTAATATACCTAAGATTAAACCGAGAGTAACAGGCTCCCCAATAAATCCAAGTCTCTTTTTAATGGACTCAGGATTCAAATTTATTTTATCAGCCCCAAGCTTGCGTAGTACCCAATCCATTGCAATCGCATATGGGACTGCTCCGATATGGTGAGGTGCAGTCATTGCACAGTTAGGGTAGTTATAATAGGTTGAAAACCTTTTTTCGTAGACCTCTGCAAACAGCAAGATATATAGGTTTAAAACAACCATACAACTGATTGCAAGAAACATATTATCTGTTAATAAGTACAGCATGGAGCCCCATACCATAAAGGAATAGTTGTTCCAAAGATCCCCCGGCATAAAAATATTGGTCCATTTTAAAAGAAATAAGGCAATTTGAACAATGAGAGCTATGCCGATGAAAACGAGACCTACTTGTGTGGAATAGGCAACGACTGAGGTAGCTTGCCATCCAATGTCAAGGATTGGTAAATCAATCCCGGTGGTTTTTACCATTCGGTCAACAATTGGAACCATAATTGGTATAAACGAATTGGTGATGAGCGAGAAACCTGTTAAACCGACACCTGCGGATAAGGCAGAGTTAAATGCCTTTTTCCCGGGAACCTTTAAAATCAGGGCGATAACGTAAATCATGACAGGGACAAAAATTGCGGCACCAAAAGCATCAAACACATTTTTTAACGTCTCTAACAAAAGAATAACCCCCCAAACAGTTTTATGAACAAAGGTTAATAATTAAGAACATATGTCAAGTATTACATTCACAAGCAATCATTGTCAATAAAAAATCAAGCGCTTTCATTAAATTTTTGAATATTTTAAAATCAGTCAAATTACTCTATTAGACACCAAAATTAATTGATTTAATGAAAAAATTATGTTTTTATAAAATGTGAAATTGTTATTATAAACAATGGTTTTATTACATTACTAAATATCATATGTTCAAATGTTTGTATTTTTTATCATAATTGGAGGGACAGTAGCATGTCATCTAAAAATTCTCTACTAATTCGGGTAGCAGAACTTTATTACCAGCATAAATTAAATCAAAATGAAATAGCGAAGATTATCGGGACATCTCGGCCATCTGTATCGCGATTATTAGATGAAGCACGAGATCAGGGAATAGTAACCTTCACCATCAATACTCCTATTAAGAAAAATGCCAGTTTATCAGAAGCGATACGAATGAAATACGAATTAAAAGATGCAGTTGTAATAACAGGTAGTCCAGATTACGAAACATCTATGGCGAATGTGGGAAAAGCAGTATCTGAATACTTGCTTGGTTTTCTACATGATAATATGTCAATTGGTATAACGTGGGGGCAAGCAGTTAGAGAGCTTGTCAATTGCTTACCTGAAACTAACTTCGAAAATATACTAGCTGTCCAGCTTATTGGCAGTATAGGTGTACTTGATCAAAGTCTTGATGGGACAGAACTGGTGTATCGATTAGCGAAAAAACTAAACGGAAAATATTGTATCCTTAATTCCCCTGCCTATGTTACTTCTAAGCAGCTCCAGCAAGAAATGTTGGATCAACCACAGATAAAAGAAGTAATCGAATATGGCAGAAAAGTAGATATCACAGTAAATGGAATTGGTACATTAGAACCGCAGCATAATACATTAAGAAAAGCAGGAAGTTTAAATAATATGGATGTTATGGCATTAAAAGCTAAAGGGGCGGTCGGCCATTTAATGGGTAGAATGTATAATCTTAATGGAGTAGAAGTTCAAAGAGAAAATCTTTACCCTGTTGCTGGTGAATTAGATATTTTACGTAATGCACCGATAAGTATCGGTTGTGTGGTTTCAGCTGATAGAGCTGAACCGACCATTGGGGCCTTGAATGGAAAGCTTGTTAATGTACTAATTTGTGACGAAGCATTAGCTTTAAAAATTCTTGAATAATGAGAATACAAAGAGGTAAGCAAAATTTTGCTTACCTCTTTTATTTGCTTTTATTTTTAAAAAATATATTCATTGACAAGTGTTCATAATGATGAAATAATATTCGTGAACAAATGTTAAATATTATGAACTTAATTTCAGGAAAGGGATGCCAATAATGTTACTTTATGAATTGAGAAAACGGGTATGGAAAGATAACATCGCATTGCCAGCCAATGGATTGGTCTTGTGGACTAGTGGAAATGTCAGCGCAAGAGATCCTGAAAGTAACCTAGTAGTAATCAAGCCAAGTGGAGTTCACTTTGAAGATTTAACACCTGAAAATTTAACGATTGTTGATTTAGATGGAAATGTGGTTGAAGGAGATTTAGCACCATCTGTTGATACAGAATCCCATTTATATGTTTATAGACATAGATCTGATATCCATGGAATCACTCACACACACTCACCATATGCAACTTGCTTTGCAATCCGAGGAAAGTCGCTGCCAATTTATACAACGACTTCTGCTGCTGTTTTTGGTGGAGAAATTCCGATTTCTGACCTTGCCGCAGTAGGTGAAAAAGCAATTGGAGCAGAAATTGTTAAGAAAATTGGTGACAATTCCGCACTTTTATTAAAAAGTCATGGAGTCTTTACTGTTGGTAAGTCTAGTACTGCTTCTCTCAAAGCGGCCGTTATCCTCGAAGAAACGGCACAAAGTGTTCATTATGCACTATCATTAGGCAATGATATTCAGCCTTTAGCAGAAGATTATATTAAAGAAGTATATGATTTTTATCAAAATAATTATGGTCAAAAGAAGTAATCTGATGGGAAGGAAGGATAATAAAATGAGTAGGAAATATTCTGTTTCAGAAATACAAAATATGGCCAACAATATGCGGAAATGGATTTTAAAGTTAACAATAGAAAGAAAAGGTGGATACCTTAGCCAGGCGTGTTCATCTGCAGAAACAATAGCAGCACTCTATACGAACATTATGAATCTGTCACCAAGTGAGGCACCTACTGTGCCACCTAAATTCCCTGGGGTTCCAGGTCGTAATAATATGGATTATTTAACAGGAGCTGCCTACAACGGATCTACAAAAGCTCCATATGATAGATTAATTTTCTCACCTGCACATTATGCAGTAGTTGTTTATTCAGCATTAGTTGAAAGTGGAAGAATGGCACCTAATAGCTTGGATCAATTCAATGTAGATGGAAGTACACTTGAAATGATTGGGGCAGAACATTCACCTGGTTTTGAATGCACGACAGGGTCGCTTGGTCAAGCCATTAGTGTTGCTGGTGGTATTGCTCTCGCCCGTAAGCTAAAAGGAGAACAAGGAAGAATCTTCACTTATATGTCAGATGGTGAATTTCAAGAAGGTCAAACTTGGGAAGCACTTCAAGCCGCCTCTTTTTATAAATTAGATAATTTGGTTGTTTTTGTTGATGTGAATGGCCAGCAATTAGATGGATACACGAAGGATGTCATGAATATTGAACCGCTGTCAAGTCGCTGTGAATCCTTTGGCGCACGCGTAATTTCCGTCAACGGGCATGATATTGAAGCGATAATTAAGGCAGCAGAACCAGCTGAAGATGGAAAACCACTTGTAGTTCTTTCCTACTCCAATTCCAGCCAAGGAATACCAATGTTGGAAGAAAGAAAACCTTTCTTACACTATGTACGCTTTAAATCTGAGGAAGAAGAACAAAAATACCTCGAATTTATGAAACAAATGTAAAGGAGTGATTTAGGTGGATACTATTGCAAATAAAGTAGAAATCTTATCGAACGTTCATGCAAAAAACCTTGTCGATTGGGCTAAAGATCGACCAGAAGTAGTTGTTTTATCGGGGGATTTAACCAGCTCCTGCGAAATTAAACCTTTTAAGGAAGCCTATCCAGACCGGTTTTTCTCAATGGGGGTTGCTGAACAGAATATGCTAGGATTTGCGGCCGGTCTTGCGAGAGAAGGATTCCGACCATGGCTTCATACCTTTGCTGTATTTTTCTACCGTCGGGCGTATGACCAATTAGCGATGTCAGTAGCATATCCTAATCTACCAGTGACATTGGTCGGATTCTTACCAGGAATTATGACCCCCGGTGGTGTCACTCATCAGGCGATTGAAGATGTATCTGTACTCAGAAGCTTGCCAAATATGACAATTATTGATGTTGGAGATGCTACTGAGGTAGAAACCATTTTAGATGCAGTGGAAAAAGTAAATGGACCTGTCTATATCCGTATGCTTCGCAAAGATGTTCCAAGGCTATTTGATAGGAAAGAGCCATTTGAAATAAATAAAGCTAGAGTGTTAAGCGAGGGGACAGATATAGCTCTATTCTCAAGCAGTATTTGTACAGAAGAAGCAATCCGTGCAACAAAGGCACTTAAAGAAAAGGGATTATCGATTCAGCACTTGCACATCTCTACATTAAAGCCGTTTACTGACCCTGCAGTTATTGAAGCCTTGAAAAAGGTTAAATACGGTGCAATTACATTGGAAAATCATACTGTAATTGGTGGCTTAGGAACATGTGTAGCAGAAGTAATGGCAGAGAATGCTATCGGGAAACCTTTGGTAAAACTTGGGCTAAATGATACGTTTGCTCATGGTGCTACCCAGCATTATTTAATGAGTCACTATGGTTTGGATGCAATTGCTCTTGTAAAAGGTGTAGAAAAACTAACAGGAAAATCCTACGGTATTTCAGAAAAAGATCTAGAAGAAATTCGTCTTGAAGTAATCTCCACAAAAGATCCTGACGCTTTATAATTTCTCATTTTCTTAGAATAATATTTTCAGAGACAAATAAGTAACACCTCTTGCGGCGGAAAGTAAGCGGATTACAAGAGGTGTTTTTTTATATTGAACTTTTTGAAGAAAGACATTAAAATGTGCCAGGTGTGGCAAGGTTTAGGGACACTTAGGACAATCAAAGGGACAATCTCTTGTACAATTTAATTGCACATTATTGAGCAATAACTTGTATAGGAGGTTTTTTTTATGATTAAGTAAAACAAAAGATCGCGATCACCCTAAGGATGCCGGCTGTGACTCGCTCTGAAAAAAGCGATTATCGATCCCACTCTCTACGCAATGACGTATTTTGTTTCTTGGACATAGAAAACCTCATCAAACTTTGAATTGAAGAGATTATCTCACAATATGTTATATGTTAATAGGTGGATTCTATTTGACGCTTACACAAAAAAAGTAAGAGCTACTTTTTTTGAAAGTCTCTTACTTTTTTCCACACCAAAGCACTTTCGCGCTTTAAAGGAGCGAGGTTTCTGCCACTTGTCCTGCCTCGTGTCATTCTACCAATCTCAGAACATATATCCACTAGTTGTGCCTTTTTATGTACAAAACTTCAGATTATATGAATCGCCCTATACTTCCATCGCAATTCCAAAATAAAAGAAAAGAACTGTCCCCATGTTTCATTAGTCGACTGCTATTCTACAAATCTCGACATATATCGAGCGGTGACAGGCACCGTAATTATTTAATCATCTCCCTGCTTATCTCCTATTTATCTATTTTATTGGAGATGAAATGGTAAGCGGCCAAATTCATAGGATCAATGGGAAACAGCTATTCAAAAAATGCATACAAACTTAGGGATATCAAATACCCATCCCTTAAAAAAGTACATTCTCGATGTATTTATCGATGTGAAGGAATTAAATTAATACAATTAAGCGTAATGATCCTATATCCATGGACCATTACGCTTTTTTACTTTCAATTAAAAATAGTTAGATGGCGGCTGAACCATAATTGTTCCTATATTGGGAATAACTTTTTTTGCTACATTTTAAATTGTGATAGTTGATTGTAGCTTCATTCTAAAGGACAATTTTAAACTAGTTAATTCTTCACTCTGATTCTAAAATCTTTCGACAAAATCTATCAAACTTCAACGCGTAACAAACATGGGAAAAAAGTGGCATGCAAAAAGAACCATAGACAATAAAACCGGGTTCCCTTCTCAAAAATAGACATTATCATGCAATTTTTGGAGGAAAACCCACAATTAGCACCTTAATATTCACTTCCATCCTATTATTTTTTCGACAAAATCTATCAAACTTCTAGGTTTGACTGGTACTTTCATTAGGACTATTTTACCAGAATGTTGTTGAATAATTCAGATTTTCATAATAAAATTATTATTGGTATTAATTTTTAATACAGGAAATATTTCGGAGGAGGGATAATGTAATATTTTAGAAATAAAACATGGAGTAACTATTCTATTTGGGGGTGTACTGACATTGAAAAGCAAAAGTTCAAAGAAGATTTCTCTTTTTCTAGTTTTTATGATGTTATTTAGTATTGTATCGCCAAACTTTGCATTAAACTCTGTTAGAGCAGCTACCTTTGCTACTGATTTAATCTTTTCGGAATATGTTGAAGGGAGCGGTAATAATAAGGCACTTGAAATTTATAACGGAACTGGTAAAGCCGTAGATCTAAGCGCCTACACTATTGAGTTATACACCAATGGTTCTTCCACCGTATCCAGTAAATTAACATTAGGGTCAATAAACCTTGCAAATGGAGCGACTTATGTAATTGTTCATGGATCATCAGGTACAGAATTAAAACCTAAGGGAAATACGACAAATAGCACTGTCATGGCTTTTAATGGAAACGATGCTATTGTATTGAAGAAGGGTACAACGGTCATTGATTCTATTGGACAAATCGGAAAAGATCCAGGTGCCGCTGGATGGGGAACTACCGTAAAAACCACTGATCAAACCCTTGTACGTAAAAGCAATATTACATCTGGAGATACCAATCCTAATGACGCCTTTATTCCAGAATTAGAGTGGAATGGATATCTAGTCGATACTTTTACTTATCTTGGTTCTCATACTATGGATTTAGAGACAGCACCGACTAAGGTTGATATTGTAACCTCAAACATTAAATCTGGAAAAGTGCCTTCTGGAACAGCAATCCAATTATCTACTTTAACTGCAGGAGCTACAATCTACTACACTACTAATGGGGATACACCATCAAAGAATAGCACTCCTTACACAGCACCTATCGTAATTAAACAAGACACTACAATTAAAGCATTAGCAACAGCAAATGGTTCAGATGATAGTGATATCGCAACCTTTGTTTATACTATTCTTGATGAAATTGCTCCAGATGCACCGATTGTCAATCCTGTTACAGATGCAGACTTAGTAATTAAAGGTACAGCTGAAGCAGGAGCAACTGTTGTAGCAAAAGTAAACGGCAACGAAATCGGTCGTACAACCGCAGACCAATCTGGAAAATTTGAAATCACAATTGCGAATCAAGCAGCAGGAGTGAAAATTTCTGTAACAGCAACTGATGCTGCAGGCAATGTAAGTGAAGCAACAGAGGTAATAGTTACAGACGTAACAGCACCAGCCGCACCTGTTGTTAATCCTGTTACAGATACTGATGAAGTAATTACTGGAACTGCGGAATTAGGAACTACTGTTATTGCAAAGGTTAATGACCAAGTAATTGGAAAAGCAACAACTGATACAAAAGGACAATTCCAAATTAATGTTACAAAGCAGGCTGCAGGAACCATAGTTTCAGTATCTGCGGAGGATGCATTTGGTAATATTAGTAGTGCAAAAGAAGTAACAGTAATTAGCGATATTTCAAAAGTTGATTCGGTAACATTATCGGTAAGTCATTCTAGTCCACAAAATATTGGGACTTCTGTGACTTTAAAAGCATTAGCAGTAGGTAGTTTAAATCCAGAATATCGTTTCTATATCTCAGAAAATGGGAGTCTCACTACTCTTCAGGAATATAGTAGTAATGACACAGTTACTTGGACTCCAACTAAGTCTGGTACCTACAAAATCATAGTACATGCAAAAAACAAGAATAAGTCTGGCGCTAACTATTTTTATGAAGCACGGACTGAAATGAATTATGAAGTAGAAGGAAATAAAGTTACGCATGTAAGTGTCAGTACTAATGTAACTGCTCCACAAGTTATCGGTACCCCTATTACAATTAAAGCATCATCAAAAGGGAGTTTAGACCCTGAATATCGTTTTTATATCTCAGAAAATGGGAGTCTGACCACTCTTCAAGAATATAGGAGTAATGACTCTGTAACTTGGACTCCAAGTAAGTCTGGTATCTACAAAATAATTGTACACGCAAAGGATAAGAGTAAGTCTGGCGCTAACTATTTTTATGAAGCGCGAACTGAGATGATTTATGAGGTATATGGAGATAAGGTTACAAGTGTAAACGTCAGCACTAATGTAACTACTCCTCAAGTGATAGGCACTCCTATTACAATTAATGCATCATCAAAAGGAAGCTTAGACCCTGAGTATCGTTTCTATATCTTAGAAAACGGCACTCTAACAATTCTTCAGGAATATGATAATAATGATACAATAACCTGGACGCCCACTAAATCTGGAACCTACAAAATTATAGTACATGCAAAAGATAAGAGTAAGTCTGGGGCTAATTATTTTTATGAAGCACGGACTGAAATGAATTATGAAGTATATGGTGATAAGGTTACAAGTGTAAACGTCAGCACTGATGTAATTACACCTCAATTGATAGGTATCCCTATTAAAATAAATGCATCATCAAAAGGGAGTTTAAACCCTGAATATCGTTTCTATATCTCAGAAAATGGGATCCTTACTACTCTTCAGGAATATGATAGGAATGATACAATTACATGGACGCCCACTAAATCTGGATCCTACAAAATCATAGTGCATGCAAAGGATAAGAATAAGTTTGGAGATAACTATTTTTATGAAGCACGGACTGAAATGAATTATGAAGTATATAGTAATTAGATTACAAGTATAAACGTTAATACAGATATATCTGGTTAGAAATATCTCTTACAAAATCATAGTACATGCAAAGCATTAAGGTAAGTTTGTAGATAACTTTTATTTCGAAGCACAAACAGGATTATTTTATAAGGTTGATTATTACTAAAATACCCCTAAATTATGGCGTTCATAATTTGAGGGTATTTTTATATTTATTTCTTTGTATACGTGAAATTAGTTATTCTATTATAAATCTCACACCTCTACTAAAGACTCATAAAGATAATTAGTAAGAGGTTTATTCATATCCTTAAATGTACAATAATTGTGTATTTTAAAGGTATAATCATGAACGAATTCAAGGTGAAATAAACTATCATACACCCAAACTATATGATAAGGGGCTTAAAGGAATACCACATAAATAATATTCTAAATACATCTCATAAATCCATTTTTGGAATTCTGTGGAATTCGGAGTATTTTCCATGTGTGGATCTTAGGTTTCCAAGACACTGCAAAATGATAAGAAGAAGAGTAATCAATACTAATAAAGTCGAATGGATTCTCTTTCATATAACAAATTTACATTGAATAATTTAGGATACACTAACACATGGAATGGATTATTCCCCTTGATTAAGCTTATCATCCTTTATTTTTTAGAAAGTTACTCCAAAGAAATAGAACCGGTTTTTTAGTATATTCTAAACTTAAGAGTATAATCATAAATAAAATCAATATATTAATAATTGACACTGCAATAGATTTTAAATCTAAATATCCAATAAGTAATTGCATACCTATTAGAAATAATGATAATATCATTTTAATTATAGGATAGTTCACTTTCACAAATTTTCTAGTATCAAAAATCCTTAGTCCCCACATTGTTATAAAGCTTATCAGGGTAGCTATAGCGGCACCATATATCCCATATGTAGGTACTAGTAATAGATTCAAAATAAAATTTATTAATGCCCCAATGAAAGATGTATAAAATGCTCCTTTGGTCTTTTTCATCGCAACATAATTAGTTCCTATAAAACTAGAAAAACTTGAAAATACAACTCCCAAAACCAATATTGGTGCATATTTCCACGCAGAATAAAATTCATTAGATACAAGTATGGATATTATTAACTTGTTAAAAAGCATGTAAATTGAAGTAGATATTAGCATAACAAAGAAGAATACATTAAAAACATTTGAGTAAAATTTATCCTTGTTTGCATTATCATACTCTTCTATAGCTGATACCTGCCAAGCTTGAAAGAAAATAGCTGAAACGGTAGATATTATTGATGGAAATTTATTTGCAACTGCATATAACCCATTAGCACTTAGTCCTAGAAAGTATACTAAAATGTATCTGTCTGAAATGCTCATTATCCACCACATTATTGTGTTGGGGATAAGTGGAATACAGTAAAAAAGCATTGCCTTCATAGTCTTTTTATCTAAATAAGCAATTCGAATATATTTATCTACTCTTGTCTTTTTTAATAGATAAGCAAGGTCAAAAACATATGCAAGAATCATAGAAAGGAAATAACCTTGGACTCCCATCTTAAAATATAAAATAAAGAGAATATTAAAAGATACAAAAACAAATGTATATAACATATCACTTATCATATATACTTTGCTTAGATTAATTGACCTTGCAAATTGTTTTACAGAACCATCTACGGCTTGTATAAAAAATACACTATAAAAAATCAAATCATAATGTCCAATAAAACTTACTTGAGATATTAATGGATATATTCCAAGTAATAGAATAAATCCTGAAATAATAAAAAACACACTGTTTGTCATTACTTTTCCATAACTATAATTCTTCCTATCCAAACTAAATCTTACTACTGCTTCCACAATGCTAACTGTAAATAGTGGTAATATTAGTGCTATGGTTGTAAGAATAAAATCTATCTGCCCATAGTCTTCCTTAGTTAAAAGTCTAGTATAAAAAGGAAGCATAAATAAAGTGATTAATTTTGAACCAATATTACCAACAGCAAATATTATTGAATTTTTTGCAAGTTTATTATATGAATTCATTTTAGTACTCCACAATTGATTTCAGGTCTTCTAATAGATTGTGTAAAAATAATGTCTGGAATAATCTGCTTGATAACAGTATGTTGTGGCAATTAATTTCTAACTATAAGAAAATATTTATATTTACTTGTTGCTCAAGGCGCATATTAGTCAATTTCATGTTAACTTTTAGTATATTAATATTATTTATATCAGAAAGTATTAATGAAGATAAATGATCAGTATCTTCAAAATCCTCTAGTTCAAATAATCGTTCAGAATTATTTACCACTAAAGCAAAACCTTTTACTTTGGATTGCCAAATTACTCCACAATAAGGAAGAAGACATTTCTGAGCAATAATCATCGCATGCATTCTTCCACCAATTAAATATTGTACATTTTGATATAAACTATAAATATCATGCAATCCTTTAGGTTTAAAAGCATGAACATTTTTAAATCCATTATCATTCATGATTTTATGAACTTGATCTACAGTATTGTAATCAGCAGTGTCGGTAGAAAAAAGTGTTAGCGATGATACACTTTGATTTTTCAATACTTTTTTTAAAATACGTGATAATCCATCTAAATACTTTGAAAAAGAAAAATCATCCTTAAAACATACACCAGATAATACACAAACAGCGATATCCACTTTTCCCCTTTTAGATGGTGATGAAATTTGCGGACGTAATGCGAAAACAGGATCTATTGATTGAAAAACGTTCTTAGAAGTTAAGCGTTGGCATATATCCCTTGAAACAGGGTCTCTAACTGAAATACTTGAGACATACTTAAGAGCATTTTTAAATAAGTGCCTACTAATTAACGACTCAGGGGGCTCAGCCCCAATAAACATAATATGGACCTTTTTATTATATTTATTAGAAAGAAAACAATAATAATGTAATAATGCAGGCCAAAAGGTCTGTTTATCCATCATCATATTTCCTCCTCCTACTACGACTGTATCACTATTCTTCAAATCAGAAATAAAATTCTTCCAGTTTTTCCGTTTTAAAAATATAGCTAAATATCCAAATAAATATTTGCCTAAGACTAATAAAATTATCCTAATTATCAACCTTTTTATCATTTTGGAAATTCCTTTAGGTACAGGAATTGGAAGAGTCTCTTCCTTTATTTCATCGATTGGCGAATTTATACGTTCTATTGTACTAAAATCATATTTAACTACCTGATATTCATACGAATTTACGATATTACTAATTGCACTACTTAATGCCAAATCACCGATATTGTTACTTTTAAAAAAACTTATAATCAATGCCTTTTTCATTTTATACCTCTTATTTATATATGATGAACTTATTCAGCTCACTTTTATTACCTGCTTAAAAAATTTGGTTTTATCCTTTGTAGTGAATATTTGATCGAGTATGATTACTGGAAGTCTTGCTCTAATTGAACTGTCATTATTAGTAGTAATAGATATAGGTCCTGATTTTCCCACCTAACCACAAACCAAAATCTTATCAATGTTCATTATCAATATTTTCTTTTAATTGGGTTATGAGGGGGCCAAAGAAGGATACTAATGTTGAATTGATTTGTCTATTGAGCTTGGTACCATTAAATAAATAGTTACAGCATATACCCCTTAAACTTTGGGGCTCAATTTAAAATTATTTACTCAACTTTCGCACCTAGAAAAATGTGATGAGTTTAAATAACTGTAATGTTCGGAGTAGTTGAAATATGGTGCTTGACCTTAAAAATAGGTATGAAAAAACACCTCATGGTTTGGTATAGTTGATTTGTCTAGAATCACAATAACCATACAGAAGAGGTGTCTCCTATATGATATCGAATAATGGTCAAAATAAGCAACTACCAAATGAACTAAAATCCACATTTAAAGAATTACAGTTGCTGAAGCATTTATAAAAAGCTGGTATTACAAAGTCTTTCGGCTTTTCTTGTGGTTATCTTTTTCAATTGATTTTTTGTTTGATCTTTGAAAACAAGAACTGGTTTCGGACGCTTCAAAGTAAAAAATCTCCCGATTTTCCTGCTAAAGATGCAGTCTATCGTTTTTTAAATAAGTCTACCTTTGCATGGCGTAGATTTTTACTTTTTCTTAGTGCTCACACGATTGGCAAAGTAACGAGACTCTCGAATCATGACAGACCGAAGGTCTTGGTGTTAGATGATTCTTCGTATGATCGAAATCGTAGTAAATCCGTCGAGTTACTATAGCTCGTTGTTTTGATCATGCTTCTCAAAAAATGCGGTTTTATAAATGCTTTCGTATGCTTACCCTCGGCTGGTCAGATGGTGCCACATTCATTCCTGTGGACTTTTCTTTATTAAGCTCAAAAACAAGCCAAATTAACAGAATAACAAGTAAAATCGATAAGCGCAGTTCAGGTTACAAACGACGACTTGAAGCATTACAATCTGCACCAGAACAAATCCCAGACATGATTCAACGGGCTCTGAATGCTGGGATCGGTGCCTTTTATGTGTTAATGGATACTTGGTTTACCCATCAACCGCTTATTAAGAACATCAAAGAACAAGGTCTAGATGTAATTGGCATGGTTAAGAATTTAAAGCAACTTTACTTTGTAGATGGTGAGCGCGTGAGCTTGATGAACTCTATCGTTTAGCAGCACCCATTCAAGGAAAAAAAGGGCTCCTTCGCTCTATACAAACCACCCAAGCCAACGGAGTTCCAGTCAAAATGGTTTTCGTTTGTAATCGTAATAAAAAGAGCGAGTGGCTTGCTATTTTGGGTACAGACTGTACGTTAGGTGACCAAGAAATCATTAGAATTTACGGCATGAGATGGGACACTGAAGTTTTTTTAAAAACAATGAAATCCTTATTAAAACTCCAAAAGGAGTTTCAAGGTCGTCCCTATGATTCCTTAATTAGTCATACAACGATTGTCTTTGCACGATACATTATGCTGTCCTGGCAAAACCGATGTAGTACGGACCAAAGAACACTAGGTGGTATGTTTTATGAACTTTGTGATGAAATTAGTGACCTCGATTGGGCTATTGCGCTTCAGCAATTAATCCATCTTCTTGAAGATACCTTTAAAGAGAGTAACAAGAAGATTCAAAAGTTAATAAAAAGTCAACTACAGCAATGGATCGCAGGCTTGCCCAACTATATCAAGGCATAACTGCCTATTTCAGTATGCGAAAGTTGAGTTATTTAGTATATCTTCTTGGAATATTGATATTAATGCCAATGATCAACTCCTATCTACCTACCAGGTGATTCGAGTTTTCTAAAGGCATAAAGTCTAATTTCTTTAATATCCAATTGGATATTCATCATGGAGTTCTTAGACGAAATTATTACCAGTATAAAAGAAACAAAGCCTGAAATAATAATTAATACATCTATTAACTGTAAAAAGAGGTTGAAAAAGCAAAATAGTAGAACGCTAGATATTATTTACCCACTAGTTTGATAATATAAAACATTTGTCATTTTCAACATTACTGCGTATATATTCAATGGCTATGCCAGATGCATATCTAATAAATATTTCTCTATTAGAGAAAAAATCCATAGTTTTTTACACCTAGCTGCCATATCCCACCTTCAATTGGAGTTTAATATTTTCCCAAAAAAGTTCAATAGGACCTTTTTATTGGTTTCAAATTCATGGAATTCGCTAGCAAAAGAAAAGTTAGATTCGCCTAGTTTCTTACGAAGGTTATCATTTGTATATAAAGTTTTTATTTTTTCAGCAAGATCGCTAGATGATCTTGCTTTAAATGTCAGACCATTTTTCATATGAATAATATGTTCACTAGTCTGTTTGAAATTTGATATTACTGCTGGCAAGTGCATTATACCCGCCTCAAATACTGGTCGTGCTTGGTGAGGTGCAATTGAAGGAAATACTAATACATCACTTGCTCTATAAATTATTGGCATGTCTTTTCTAACACCCAAAAAGTGAAATCTATTAGAAGGAAACCTTTCCCGAGTATCAGTGTTACCTGCTATTAAGAGATTAATATCTTCATTTAATTGATTCATAGCATGCTTTATTATATTCCATCCTTTTAATTTACTAATACCTCCAACAAAAAGTACATTAAATTTTGTTGGGTCTAAACCAAGATTTCTGCATGCTTCATCACGGCTGAGACTTAGATTATAGTCAGACAATTTTACGCAATCTCTAACTATTTCTGTTAGAGGTTTTTGACATCCAAATTGCCTTTTATCAAAATCAGATATATATACTACTCCATGAAAAGTATTATTTAATAATTGTTTAACCCTAATTGTCCAAGGACTTTTCCGTATTGTCTCTCTCACAAAACAGATACTCTTTACTCCTTCTTTCATCAAGATCCTTCCAATCCAACTTAAGACAATAGAATTTACTGCTACTAAATCAGGTTTTTCTTTCTGTATAATCTTCTTAATCATACTTTTTGTCATGACAATACCAAGTAGGCCTTTCCAAAAAGTCCTTTGATAAG
Source organism: Neobacillus sp. (assembly GCF_031988165.1). Classification (NCBI taxonomy): domain Bacteria; kingdom Bacillati; phylum Bacillota; class Bacilli; order Caryophanales; family Bacillaceae; genus Neobacillus; species Neobacillus sp. The sequence goes on along the minus strand of NZ_DALZYO010000008.1, from coordinate 120,772 downwards.
TATGAGGTCCCCCACTATAGACACTTAACATACCTATATTCGATATTTTTTTTACTTTTATTCCCTTTTCAAGAAAAAAATTATACATATCTGGTGGGGAAGTGGGACAATAGACCGTTACTTCATGATTAGAAGAAAGCATCTCAACAATACTATATAAACTCATACCAGCCCCACCCATAAATCCAGAGTGATGAATTAGTATTACTTTAGCTATTTTAATTCTCCTCCTTGAAATACAGATAATGCAATTAACATTGAATACCTTTCAAAATACTAGCATAAACTGTCGACATTTTTTCCATTAAGAAATTCTTAATTAGTTTTATCTGTGTTTTTGTTAAGTAAATTTAAATAAGGAAGACTTGGAACAATTAAAAATAATGTATAACCTAGTTCAGGAGCAGACAAAATGGGATTGATACTTCCCAACATAACTATGAAAAGTGTCATAATCCAAATTACCTTTTTATAATATGAATACTGAAACATGTTATTATATATGAATTTTAAAGTTGTAAAGAAAAAGAGAAACACGGGAAAAGAACCTATTAACCCATACCTAGCCAATAAATCAAGCCATTCCGAGTGTCCTCCAATTCCTTGGGTAACCATCTGTGCTACATCTCCATAATAGCTTCCTACTCCAATTAACGGATTGTTTACAAAGGTTTTATATGATAAGTGATACAACCATAATCGTGTATCTCCGCTCTCCCCCAAGCTTCCTCCTTTAAAAAGAAAGTCTGATATACTTAAGATTCTCATTTTATATTCATAATTGTCTATCGTATTGACTTCATTTGTAATAATATTAGCTAGGTTTTCTTTTGGAATTAATATAAATGCTAATAGTAGCATGCACACAATAATAAATCTTTTTCTCCCACTGATACTCCATGTTAATATTATATTTAACATGAAAAAAATGACTGCAATGGTAAAAGATGCTTTTAAAATTACTAATGTAAAAACCCCAAATAGGCCCCATAAAAGAAATAACCTTTTTTTTCCCAAACTTTTACTACCTAATATAAATAAAAGCAAGCATGGTGCCAATAAAACTAAACCATATATATATCCATAACCAGTTATTCCAAGCTTTAACAAGTCAATATAAACATCATTTTGAGAAGAAAGACCACGTGATAAATAAGGATTTATCGATAATACTTTAATTGTGTTAATTGCTGTATAAGCCATAAACAATAAATTTATTAAACAAAGAAAAGCCAAAAATTTATATTCTTTCTTTTTAATATAGTAATTATATATAAGTGCCCCTATAAAAAAGGTCCCAACTGAAACTAATTTTGGATATAAAAGACTATTACCTTTTCCAAAGACCTCTAACATAACACTGTAAAGAACAAATAGGACTATTTGAAAAAGTCGTATATTTACCTTTGTTAGATTAGAATTAAAAGAAGATAAAAATAGCCAAATTAAAAAGAAAAATGCAAAGTAATAAAAACCTGAATTACCAGTTACCTGAGGCAAAAGTACCCACGTTGATACCATCACCACACAAAATTTTTCAATCAGTCTTCTAAAAACAACTCCTCTATGGGTATACGAGTGAATGTCTGAACTGTTATTTATCAAATACACCTTTATTACTCCTTAATAGGATCAGTTTTTAAAACAAAATAGGAAGAAATATAACTTAAATCAATAAGTGTTGGAAATTAATTTAATTATCCGTTCTGTCTGCTTATTCTTATTCTTTTCTTTTAAAACAAATTCTTGAGCCTTTATTCCGAAATTAAACAAGTCCTCTGATGGCATTTCACACACCTCAATAATTTTCCTTGCTAAATTATCAACTGTGTCTCCTTCAACAGTAAACAAGTATTTGAAGTATTCTTCAGGCATACCAGGAAGTCTCTTAACTATGGTTGGTGTTCCTGATAGGAGATACTCCATAATTTTTGACGGAAAAGAATATTTTGTGAATTCTTCTGTATTTCCACGAGGATTAATGAGTATAGTAGAAGATCTTTGTAACTCCAAAACTTCACTTCTATCAACTTGGCCAAAATATTTAATACGAGAATCTCTTTTCTGTAAATTTTTAATATCAATGGCAGCTTCACCAGCTCCACAAATCCACAAACGGTAATTAGGATCTTCTATTTTAGAGAATGCATTTAGCAAATCTACAATACCATACTTTCTATTTAATGTTCCTGAATAGAAAATCACCTTTTCCTTAGCGTTAATCTTATCTTGGACCTCTCTAACTTCGCACTCATTTGGGTCAATAGCACCTTCCATTACAATCCAAGGTTTTTCACCTATATTAATCGCGTTTGCCATTTGTTGGGTTAACAAAACAAAGCAATCAACATATTTAAGAAAAAAGTTCATAGTTGCTTGATCTATTTTTTTTAGAAAATCTATATATGCTTTCTTTTTTGAGCTCAAGTCCATAAAATGAGGTAAATCAGGAACAACCAAACAAATCTTAATTTCAGGATTTGCCCGTTTAGCCATAGCAGCGGCATAAATAAACGGGGTATGCATCGAATAAACTATAATCGCTTTTCTTTCTTTCTTTTGCTTAAGTGCCCATCTAATTGCTTGCTTTTTTATTGAAGCACTCTTCCAAAGATGTTTTATTCCAAAAATATTAAGGAACCCCACATTTATGTCGTCTGCACCAGCAACGTGATTCCACTTAATTGTTTTAATATAATAATCTTCATAATAGCGAGGATAAGATCCAACAAAAATAGAATTTAATATAGAAACTGGTTTATTATTTGTTTGGTCAAGTCCCCTGATAATATTCCATTGCAAGGTATTTGCTGCAAATTGTATTGGGCCCTTACTTTTTTTTATATAAATGTCCCTTTCGTAGTCTGGAAAAACACCACCTATAAAAAGAATATCCATTATTACCCTCCATTTTAATTAACCTATTAATTACTCTTTATACCAAACAAATCTATTAATAATTTTCGTATAACTTTGTATAATTTTAACAACCTTAACAGATACATTCTGATCCACATAATCATGTGCAAGAATCGCCTTCTTTTCATTCATAGCTCTACTTAATTCGACTCCCTGAACAATGTCCTTTTCATTAATACCACCAATTACTACTGTTCCCTTATCCAACACCTCAGGCCTTTCTGTTGATGTCCTAATTAACACTCCAGTGAATCCAAGGATTGCAGACTCTTCAGATAAAGTTCCACTATCAGATAATGTACAGAATGACTCTAGTTGTAACTTATTATAATCAAAAAAACCAAAAGGTTTTAATTGTCTTACCAAAGGATGAAATTTAAACCCTCTCTTCTCTATCTTTTTCCAACTTCTCGGATGGGTAGAGTAAATGATTGGAAGTTGATATATTTCAGCAATTTTATTTAAAGCATTCATTAAAGAAAAGAAGTTTTTCTCATCATCTATGTTCTCTTCTCTATGAGCCGATACTAAAATATACTTTCCTGCTTTTAGTTCTAGTTCATCTAAAACTCCACTGTTCTCTATCTTATCCATGTTTTTGTGTAATACCTCAGTCATTGGTGAACCTGTTACAAAAACATGTTCTTTTCTTAGACCTTCAGATAACAGATATCTTCTGCTATGTTCTGTATATGCAAGATTAATATCTGATATATGGTCTACAATCTTTCTGTTAATCTCCTCAGGAACATTTTGGTCAAAACAACGATTACCTGCTTCCATATGAAAAATAGGTATTTTTAGACGTTTTGCTGCAATAGCACTTAAACAACTATTCGTATCTCCCAATATTAAAAGTGCATCAGGATTCTCTTGTTTTAATATCTTATATGAGCAAGAAATAATATTCCCCATCGTTTCTCCTAAGTCTTCTCCAACAACACCTAAGAAATGATCAGGCTGTCTTAATCCCAATTCTTCGAAAAAGATATCATTAAGCGTATAATCCCAGTTCTGCCCCGTATGCACTAACACATGATTAAAATATCTATCACAAGCTTTAATTACTTCCGATAATCTTATAATTTCTGGTCTTGTACCAACTATTGTCATAACCTTCATTTTTTCCATTCTATTCTATACCTCCAAAGGATACGTATCCGGCTTTTTTGGATCGAAGCATTCATTTACCCACATTACTGTTACTAAGTCATTTCTTCCTACATTTACAATTGAGTGAGAATATCCAGTAGGAATATCTACAACCTGTAACTTATCTCCACTAACTCTATATTCAATAATATCCTCTGAATCTGGCTTTCTAAATCTTATTAATCCTTCTCCACTTACTACTAAAAATTTCTCATTTTTAGTATGATGCCAATGGTTTCCTTTAGTAATTCCTGGTTTTGATACATTAATAGAAACTTGTCCTCTATCAGGAGTTCTAATAAATTCTGTAAAGGATCCTCTATGGTCACAATTCATTTTAAGATCATATGAAAACTTATCCTCTGGTAAAAAGCTTAAATAAGTGCTATAAAGCTTCTTAGTTAATGGATCTTCCATATTTGGAATACTTAAATTCCCTCTGCTTTCTTTGAAGCTTTTGATTACATTTGCTAATTCTCCAAGTTTAATCTTGTGAGTTACAGGTACAACACAGTAGTCATCCTGAGAAGTAGGATTCCCTTCTAAAGCCCTTAAAAATTCTTCTAACAAATCATCAATATAACTAAGAGTAAGTTCCGCATCTGAATTATTTATCTGGATATCCAAGTTTCTAGCAATATTATGGCAATAAGTAGCCACCACAGTATTATAATTAGGTTTGCTCCATTTCCCAAATAAGTTTGGTAATCTATAAATGAAAACTTTCACATCAGTTTCTTTATAATAATCAAATAATAAATCCTCTACTGCTTTTTTACTTCTACCATAAGGATTATCCTTTTCTGCTTGGATAGACGAAGTAATCACGACAGGTGCTTTATTGCCCGATTTCTTTAGTAAAGCTAACAATTCAGATGTAAAACCAAAATTACCTTCCATAAACTCTTTTTCATCTTTTGGTCTATTAATACCAGCAAGGTGGAATACAAAGTCACAATCTTGTGTATATTTTTCTAGTAAAAAACGATTACTTTCTCTACTAAAATTATATATATCTGTATATCCCTTATTTTTAAGTTCAGCTATAAGGTTTGTTCCTACAAATCCTTGGGAACCTGTAACTAAGATTTTCATTTAATATTCCACCCTTTAATTCATTAAGTACTTTTTTTCTTTCCATTTCATTAGTTCATCTTTCACATAGTCTAATGCAAGTAGTTTTTCCTTTATTTGTTCAACATTTAATAGTTCAGTATTTTGCGAGTTATATTCTTCAACAGTCGTTAACTTTTTATTTCCATCTACAAAATACTTATCGTAGTTTAAATCCCTTTGATCTGCTGGAACCCTAAAGAAACCACCCATATCTTCAGCTACTACATATTCTTCTCTAGTAAGAAGAGTTTCATATAACTTCTCTCCAGGACGAGTTCCAATTACTTTGATTTCATTATCGGCATTAAAAAGCTCTTTAATCGCTTGTGCAAGATCTCCAATCAAACTTGCTGGCGCTTTTTGAACCATGATATCTCCAGCCTCGGCATTATAAAAGGCAAATACTACTAACTCGACCGCCTCTTCAAGGCTCATTAAGTACCTTGTCATATTAGGATCTGTTACTGTTAACTGCTGCCCACTTTTAATCTGTTCAATAAATAATGGTATAACCGATCCACGTGAAGCCATAACATTGCCATATCTAGTACCACAAATAAGAGTTTGATCTGGAGATACAGTTTTTGATTTCGCAACAAAGACCTTTTCCATCATCGCCTTTGAAATTCCCATTGCATTAATTGGATAAGCAGCTTTATCTGTTGATAGACAAATTACCTTTTCAACTCCATATTGTATTGCTGCAGTAAGTACATTATCTGTACCTATTACATTTGTTTTTACTGCTTCAAGCGGAAAGAACTCACATGAAGGCACCTGCTTCAATGCTGCTCCATGGAAAATATAATCTACACCATGCATAGCATTTTTGACACTTGCTAAATCCCGAACATCTCCTAAATAAAACTTAAGCTTCTCACTCTTATATTGTTTACGCATATCATCTTGTTTTTTTTCGTCTCTAGAAAATATACGAATTTCACGGATATCGGTGTCTAAAAATCGCTTCATTACAGCATTACCAAAGGAACCTGTTCCTCCTGTTATTAAAAGTGTTTTATTAGTGAACATGATTTTCCTTCCTCCCTTAATGGATTAACCAAAATGTTTATCCATTCTTTTTAATAGCTCTTCTTTATTAAAGGTTCTATCATAGTAATCTCTTGCATTAAATCCTAATTTTGTTAATTCATCGTAGGATTTAAATGATAAATCATTTATCAAATCTGAAAGTCTTTCTGCATCCCCAGCAGGACAAGAAACACCTGCATTCGATTCTTTAATAATTTGATTTGTTTCTCCATCAGCAGACGCAATAATCGGGATTCCACAGGCCATATATGATTGTAGCTTTGCAGGAATTGTCATAGCAAATAAAGGACTGTCAGTTAAGCAAAGAAAAGCAGCATCGCTAGCCGCCATAAATTGCGGAATCCTTGTTGCTGGCTGCTTAGGGATAAAGTTAAACATATCAGAGACATTAGCTGAATTAACAAAATTAATTAATGCTTCTTTATATCTGCCGTCCCCTACTATATTAAATCGAATTTTTCTATTCAAATTATTCTTTTTTATTAAGACAGCTGTTTTTGGCAAGATATCTAAACCTTGAGCGTTGCCAATATTGCCTGCAAATATGATATTAAAAGCATCATCATTAGGAATTTCATCGATATTTATTTTCTCTATTGGTCTATAAAAGTCTTCTGCATATTGTGGCCAATACTCAATCTTTTCTGAAGGTACACCTCGTTTTTCAATTGACTCCTTAAAACTATTTGACGTTGTAAAGATTTTTGTACACCGGGCATAGATGTAATCCACCATCTTCCCAATTGCACCAATAAATACATTATTTGTTATCCCAGTTATAATCTCGACATTCTCCGGCCAAAGGTCTTGAACGTATAAATAGCAAGGTATCTTTCTTTTCTTCGCAAACCATACTCCTGGTAATGCTTGAGTCATTGGGGATACTTCAAATATAAATACATAATCAGCCTTTATTAGAGTGAATACTTTCCAAAAGAAACCCGATACCACAAAGGATAAATAATTTAAAGCGAGCATGATGGCATTGTTTCCTCTAGGTATAAGCGGTATTCTAATAATCTCAATACCCTCATAAATTTCTTTTCTTTTCTTAAACAATCCATACCCTTCGTAATATTTTCCTTGCGGATAATTAGGGATTCCAGTTAAAACCGTTACTTTATATCCTCTTTTAACCCACTCAGTACAAATGTCATTTATTCGAAATTGTTCAGGGTAGAAATACTGTGCTACAACTAAAATATGCTTCTTCAACCCTTCACCCACTCATCCTATTTTTCTGTTAACATAATAGATTCTTTTAAATTTCTAACTCTATAATTCTCTTTATACTCAGATATACTTTGCTTATATACCAAATTACCAAAAACCTTATTAATGATTCCAACCTTTAAACCCATTATACTTAACATAGGATTAAATATTTTTGTCAATTTAACCTTTCTGCCATAAACTTCAGCAATTGCCTTTACCATCTCTGAAGTCTTGACATACTCACTATTCTGCGGGAAGAATAATCCACTCTCTTTATTTTCTATCATAAGCCGCATAAACTCGCACAAGTTATCTATATGAAGCATACTGCGCTGATTATCAATGTCAGGAAACACTGGTAGTTTCCGTGCTGCCTTTGCCAACTTTGGATAATTCCCTTTTGATCCTTTACCGTAAATCATAGGTGGTCGAAGAATAGCAATTCTGAAATTGTCACAATTTAAAGGTTTTATTCCTTCTTCAGCTTGAAGTTTACTGTTACCATAAAAATTACTTGGCTTTGGAATAGTGCTTTCATCGATAATTCTCTTTTCATCACCATAAACAATTATGCTACTCAAGAAAATAAACTGATTTACTCCAGCGGCCTTTGCTTTTGTTGCTAGCTCTATCGTTAGGTCTCTATTGACCTTATAATATTGCGATTCCATGTTGGGATCAGTTGATACATGCGCTATACCTGCCACATGTAAGATGACATCATAATTAGAAAAGTCTGTTTTCCTCCATTCTTCTGTCCTACATGAAATATACTCTGTATTGTATTTATCAGCAGCCCAGGCTGCGAATGCATTACCAATATAACTATGTTTGGCTGTGATAAGTATTTTTTTCATCCCACTATCCTCTCACTATCCTCGTTTTCCACTGTTCTTATTGTAGTTGAGGCACCATTCTCTCTCTCAATCTCACCAATACCACCTTCAACAACACCATCGTGTCTAAGAATACTGTCAATAGTATTGAAGAAGCATCTCACATCAAATGCAAAACTCAATTTTTCAACATACTCCCCATCCAGCTTCGCTTTAACTTCAATCGAAAGCTCATCTCTCCCGTTTATCTGTGCCCATCCGGTAAGCCCAGGATAAATATCATTCGCCCCATATTTATCCCTTTCAGCCATTAAATCATACTGATTCCATAGGCAAGGCCGTGGACCAATAATACTCATTTCACCTTTAAGAATGTTTAAAATTTGTGGAAGTTCATCCAAACTAGTTTTACGTAGTATTTTTCCAACTCTAGTAATATAGCTTTCTGGGTCCTTCAAAAGGTGAGTTGGTGTATCTTTTGGTGTATCAATTTTCATCGTTCTAAATTTCAAAATAAAAAACTCTGATTTATCTTTTCCAATCCTACGTTGCTTAAATAACACCGGACCTTTTGAATCAAGCTTAATGCAAATAATTAATAGTAAGAAGACAGGTAAAAGCACTACAATACCTATAAAGGCAAGAATAATGTCTAATATTTTTTTTATATATGCTCTATAAATCACTCTTTTATCCACCTCAACTAGAAAAGGTTAAATAATTATTTAACCTTTTCTGTCTCCAATATTTCATTCATAAAGGTAAGAATTTCTTCTCGTAATGAAGGTTCTTGCAACGCAAACTCAATAGTAGTCTTCACAAACCCAATTTTCTCTCCAACATCATACCGTTTGCCCTCAAAATCATAAGCAAATACCCGTTGTATCTGGTTCAGTTTCTGAATCGCATCCGTCAACTGAATCTCGCCACCAGCTCCAGTCTCCTGCTGCTCCAAAAACATAAAAATCTCTGGCGTAAGAATATACCGTCCCATTATCGCTAGATTAGAAGGAGCTGTTCCTTGCTTAGGCTTTTCAACAAAATTATTCACTTGATACCTTCTACCATCCTGAACTGAAGGATCAACAATCCCATACCGATGCGTCTCCTCACTCGGTACAGACTGAACGCCAATCACAGACGAAAGCGTTTCTTCGTATTGATTTATCAGCTGCTTTAAGCAAGGAGTTTCACTTTGAACAATGTCATCACCAAGTAAAACAGCAAACGGCTCATCCCCAATAAAGTTACGTGCACACCATACAGCATGCCCTAAACCCTTTGGTTCCTTTTGCCGAATATAGTGAATATCAGCTAGATTAGTAGAATAACGGACCTTATCGAGTATATCTGTTTTTCCTTTTTCTAATAAATTTTGCTCAAGTTCATGAGCGTAATCAAAATGATCTTCGATTGCTCGTTTTCCTTTTCCTGTGACAATAATAATATCTTCAATCCCAGAAGCAACTGCTTCTTCGACAATATATTGAATCGTCGGTTTATCAACAATCGGCAGCATTTCCTTTGGCATTGCTTTTGTAGCCGGAAGGAATCTTGTCCCAAGTCCCGCTGCTGGTATAATCGCTTTCCGTACTCGTTTCATGCATATTCCACCTTTTTATTTTAATATCAAACCGAAAGGCTTGAATCGTTTAATCTTGTTCTTTTCAACCGCAGTTCAATATGTATGGTTATTGTCCTAATCAAACCCTATGTTGTATCTTTTAATCCGTTTCTTCAGTTCGCCTTAGATAGAACAGTTGCACCATCAAACCTATTATTTGCCACTGCAATCAACGTTTCATGCATTTCCGCTTCAGACATATCTACTAAACTATTTATTAAAACGCGTAATTTTTCAGTGCTAATAATCTTCGCTTTTCCAATATGTATCTTTGGATACACCTGCTCCGGATGCACCTCATTCTCATTCAGCAGCTCTTCATACATCTTCTCCCCAGGCCGCAGCCCAGAGAACTGAATCCCAATTTCTTCTATCGTATATCCAGATAATTTAATCAGGTTTTTCGCTAAATCCACGATCTTAACTGGTTCCCCCATATCGAGGACAAACACCTCGCCACCGCGTGCTAACGCCCCTGCCTGAATCACAAGCCGGGATGCTTCCGGAATCGTCATAAAATACCTCGTCATTTCGGGATGGGTAACTGTCACTGGCCCACCAGCCTGAATTTGTTGTTTAAACAACGGAATCACACTACCACGGCTACCCAATACATTTCCAAATCGAACGGCAACAAATTTTGTTTCACTATTTTGCGCTAGACTCTGAATAATCATTTCCGCAAATCGTTTCGTCGCCCCCATCACATTCGTAGGATTCACTGCTTTATCCGAAGAAATCATCACAAATGTACTCACACCGAAGGTGTCTGCCGCCTCTGCCACATTCTTCGTTCCAAAAATATTATTCTTAACCGCTTCCCGCGGATTATATTCCATCAACGGAACATGCTTATGTGCCGCTGCATGATACACAACAAACGGACGATGTTCTTCCATCACATCAAACATTCTTGTCCGGTCTTGAATATCACCAATCACCGGGACAATTTCGATTTGATTTTGGTATTTCTTACGTAGTTCCATATCAATCAAGTAAATACTGTTCTCACCATGTCCAACTAAAACTAGTTTCGCTGGCGTAAACTTACAAATCTGCCGGCAAATTTCCGAACCAATCGAACCACCGGCACCAGTAACCAATACCGTTCTTCCAGTAATATTTTCAGATATCCGACTAATATCTAACTCTACCGGTTCTCTTCCAAGTAAATCCTCAACTTGAACCTCACGGAATTGATTAACAGAAACTTTCCCTGTCATTAAGTCTTCCAGCATCGGTAAAATTTGTGTTTTTACTTTTGTCTTTGCACATTCATCGAATATCCTCGATAACTCTTCCTGCTCTAAGGAAGGGATCGCGATGACGATATTATCAATCTTCAGCTCTGTTACCGCTCTCATAATATGCTTTGTATCCCCGTATACAGGGATATTCAAGAATTGAAGCTTAAATTTCCGCGGGTCATCATCAATAAAGGCAACCGGCATTAATTCTGGATCAGCATTTTGCTGTAATTGTCGGGCAACCATGACCCCCGCAGCACCCGCACCAATAATCAGCGTTCGCTTTTTTGAGGAATCAGCTTTAAAATATGTATCCCTAATCATTCTCCACATTAACCGCGAGCCACCGACCGATAACACATAAAGATTGAAGGTAGTTAGTAACGCTCGAAAATAAATCTCAAAGCGGATGATGTACTGGACAAGCGCCATTGTTAGAACGGCGAATGTTACTGCCTTCACAATCGCAAATAATTCGCCAACACTCGCATATTCCCAGGCCTTATGATAAAGGCGGTAGTAGCTAGCTAAAATATGATGGCTGACCACAAGTGTGAACCCGCTTATCATCATGAATGTATTCGTATGGATGATAATCGATGGATGCAATGGATAATAGCTTAAATATAATGCCGTTAATACTAGAATCGTATCTAGTATTCCTAAAGTAACAATGCGAGTTTTGTATGCCACCTATCATTCCCCCTTAATCTCTTTATTTCGTCTATCTAAGAACCCCTCGGACAAAAAAATAAATACCTAATGGAAACACATGTGACTTTACACCTGTTTTTTCATTAGATATTTAATATTATATGTAAATTTTTTTATTGGGCATCTAACCCCCCTCACAATATACCTTTGACGACTCGCGTCTAAGGGTCCTTTCATGGACCCCACAGCATAATCGAGTGCCCCCATGGATAACGGACAGGGAAGCGTCGCCGATCAGTGATGAAGTCTGATAAAAAAATATAGGAATCCTCATAAATCCCCATTTTTATACTAGGATAATGATAGACGATTAATGATCCCGTAAGGGAGTAGTTGTACGGATATGTAAGTGGAACATATTAATCAACCGACAGAAACCTACGCTTTTCTTATCTAAAAAATCTTAAAAAACTTCTTCTTCTTAATCCGCTCCGGCACTTCCTTATATACACGACTACCCTCAATCACCAACGCCGCATTTTCTTCAAACAAATACACCATTTCATTCCCGTACTTCTCTTGAATCACACCGAAGGCATCGCTCATCATAAACGTCCGATTCGTAGTATTATGAGCATCAGAGGCAATAAAATGAGTCAGATTCGCTTCTATTAATTGCAGCGTAAAGCCCTTAATCTTCTTCCCAAAGCCGCCAAAAACACTTGCCGCAGTCACTTGTGTTAATGCTCCCTTTTTAACAAGCTGATAAAGAATCTCTGGCTGTTCGATGATTTGCTGATTGCGTTCCGGATGAACAATCACCGGAATAAGCCCTTGCATCTGCAAATCATAAAACAACTTCTCGGTGTATCGCGGCACATGGCTCGACGAGAACTCTACTAATACATACTGTGACTCATTGACTGCGAGGATTTCACCTGATTCAAACCCTTCTACCAATTCCCCATAGATTCGTGTCTCCTGACCAGGCAAAATCTTCAAATCTATTTTTTCCTTTACCAATGCTTGGTTCAACTCTGCAACTCGCTCGATAACCGTTTGTTTCGGGTTTTCGTACTGGTTATTCAAATGATGTGGTGTAGCGACAATGGTATGAATCCCTTGTCTGACAGCTTCCTTCGCCATCCTGATGCTTGCTGACAAATCCTCTGCCCCATCATCTACTCCAGGTAAAATGTGACAATGCAAATCGATCATTTGTACTACACCTCTTCCATTAAAATGTTAAAAACGCGTGACATTTTTAATGTTAACATTGTCGTAAATATAGGTAAAGGGGGGATTTTGTCGAATTTTGTTACTTTGCCCCATAATAATAGTAATAGTCACTCTTGTGGATCTCTTTATGGTTTAACACCACACCAAGCAGTTTACTATGTGCATGTTCGAGCAATTCCTTTGCTTTTTTCACCTGATCGATTTCTGTCTTTTCACTATACACAACCAGAATCGAGCCATCACACTGATTGGCAATAATTTGTGGATCTGCCACGGCTAATAATGGCGGTGTATCCATGATGATATAGTCAAAATGCTCTTTCGCTTCTTCCATAAATTGTTGCATTGACTTTGAACTTAATAGCTCCGCTGGATTGGGTGGAATCGGACCGCTTGTCAATACATACAGATCCTCTTCTTCTGTATCGACAACTGTTTTTACAAGTGTTCTTTGCTTTGTCAGCACCGTGGTAAACCCAAACAGGTTATCAGCACCAAAAGTATGATGAACCGTTGGCTTACGTAAGTCAGCATCGACAAGCAATACCTTTTTCCCAAGCTGGGCAAAGGTAACCGCAAGATTCGCTGCCGTCGTCGACTTTCCTTCAGCTGGTCCTGATGAGGAAACCATAATCGTTCTAATTTCTTCATCAATCGAAGAATATTGGATATTGGTCCGAATCGTCCGGTATTGTTCAGAAATCGGCGACTTCGGCGCAATCGCTGTAATCAGCTTTCGGCTCGGATCTTTACTTGTTTGTGTCTTTTTCTTCTTAAGAGCCAAGGGTCTCACCTCTTACTGTTGATTTTCTCGCTTCTCGCTTCAATTTCAATTCTTCCATCTGTTGGTCATCAATCGTGGCAATTACTCCTAAGATTGGCAGACCTAAGATTTTTTCCACATCTTGTTCGTTTTTAATCGTGTTATTAAAGTACTCAAGTAGGAATGCTAGTCCGACAGCAGCCATTAAACCAACCACCATCGCAATCGCTACATTTAATAACGGTCTTGGTTTAATCGGTGTCCGATTTTCGGAAATGTCCGCTTTTGCTAAAATACTGACATTATCGACTTTCATGATTTTGGGAATTTCATTTTTAAAAACCTCTGCCGTTTTGTTGGCAATTTCAGCTGCTACCAAGGCATCCGGATCCTGAACAGACAAATTGACAACCTGTGAATCCTTTTCACTGCCAACCGTTATCTTTCTTTTTAATTCGGAAGCTGTCATCTTTAAATCAAGGTCTTGCGAAACAATATCTAAAATCGCCGGGCTTGTGATAATCACATTATAGGTATTAATTAATTGAAGGTTTGTTTGTACTTCGCTTGGACTGTACATTGTTTGATCATTTTTCGCTTGGTTCACGAGAATTTGCGTAGAAGCTTGGTAAATCGGGGTCAAGAAAAAGTAACTAACTACTCCACTAACCAAGGCAGCAATAACTGTTATTGAGACGATTAATAGCAATTGTTTCTTCAAGGTCTCAAACAGCTCTTTTAAACTAATAGTCTCTTCCATTTCGTCCTCCTAATAAATCTTAATCCAAAATATATAGGGTTATTATATCATAATTTGTCGTAAAATCTTCTTAATTTGTCAAGTAAATCCACTTAATCTATTAAACACTCATTTGCATGAAATTTTTGAACAGAGAATAGGAATTGTATTTATTTTAACAAAGATTCACCACATCACTTGGGGATCCATTACATCCAGTCTATCTACTTTATAGAAAAGGAAGAAGCTCCGCCGCAAACGAAAAAAAAATGAGGTTACTTACCTCATTTAAACCATGTGATTACCCCATTAACTGGTGTACCTTATTAATCTGTAATTTTGAAATATGGGCTACTTTATTCGAATTGAAAAAATGAGCAAGATAGGTTTCACCGAAGGATTCAATCTTGATAATTTCTCTAAGATTCACCACGTACGATCGATGGGTTCGATAAAAGTAGTTCGGTAATCGTTTCTCAATCTCTTGAAGAGACTCCATTGTTTCGACCCGGTCATCCTCTAGCTGAATAATCGACTTTCTTCCTTCTTTTTCTACATAGAAGATTTCGTCCAAAGGTAGATAAAGAACCGTTTGATTGGACTTGATTGCCAGTTTATTTGGTATGATATTGATCTGCCTTTCTTCCATTCTTCTATGTAATTTCAGACCTACCTTTGCCTTTTCTAACGCAATAAATAGGCGAATCTTCTCGATGGGTTTCACAATATAATCAACCGCCGCCAGATTAAAGGCCTCAACAGCAAACTCAGCATAACCAGTTGTAAAAATGACCTGCACCGAAGGAACGATCTTTTTACAAGCCTTTGCGGCTTCGACCCCATTGATTTTCGGCATATTGATATCTACTAGCACAATCTCGGGCTTCTCCTTCATGACCACCTGAATCAGCTCTTCGCCATTAGATACCATTCCTGCTACCTTATAATCAGGTAATAACTGAATATAATGAGCCAGGAGTGATTTCGAAGAAAGATCATCATCAGCTATAATCACTTTCAGTTTCGTCATCAAACCCCTCACCTTTGTTTTTTTATCTATGATCCACTTTCAAGCCATATAGACTCCTTATTATTTTATCTCTTTTTCTGCAGAGAATAAATGGGTTGGTAGGTGGTTTTACATGTTAGATGACTATCAAAAAAGTGGTTATTGGCTGTTAATTTTTGTGGCATTCCTAGCAGATAGCCCTGAATAACAGGAACTTCGATCCGTTTTGCCGCTTCTAGATCCTCTTCTTTTTCGATACCCTCGAGAATAACGCCCATCTTATCCTTCGCGTATTGAATGAATAATGAAATCATTTCCTGCTTTTCCTTTGAGGATGAAAGTCCCTCAGCAAAGTAGCGATCCAATTTCATGTATTGAGGAGAAAACTCAATGATTTTTTGTATCCCAGCTGCCCCTTTGCCAATGTCATCGAGCGCGATGGAAAAACCACGTTGTTTTACCAGCGCGATTCTTTCCTTCATTTCTGGAATATCCCAACTAGCTTCTTCCTTTTTCGTTTCATTTAATTCAAAAACAATTTTCCCAGCTACTTGTGGATAGATTGTGAGCAACTGATCAATGAATAACGGAAAGTACGGATGAATGAGTGTCGATGGATAAATATTGATAAACAACCTCGCGTCCTTGGCCAATCTATGCAACGGAAAGCTGCTGATTGCCGTCGAGATGGACATCGTATCTAATTCGTACAAGGTTCCTTCTGTCCTTGCCAACTCGAAGGCATTCTCAATCTTCCCTGCCCAAAAGCCATCAGGAAACCTTAGGAGTGCTTCATAGCCAAAAATACTTAAGTTCTCTATATTCCACATGGGTTGATAGACATGTTCCATTTTTTGCGTAAGAATATCACCCATAAAGCTCACACTCATAAACAACCACCATTCCTGTCATAACTCTTCTATATTTAGAAAATAATAGCAATACCTTAATTTACCTGTAAGTTATCCATCTGTCTAATCTCCAAATGGCATGAAAGACTGCCATCTAGGCCTAACAGATAGGAAATGAGGACAGAACACCACATAAAAAGCGACATTTCGCGACATTTTTCGCATTATTTTTCAAAATTTAGTTTTGTACATAAAATAGGCCAACCAACCTCACAATTTATCTCTAACTGCTTTTCATAGAAAAAAACTGCCTAAAATCAGGCAGCTTCCATCTGAACGATATTTCACTAACGGCTATGACAAATGTTTCGAAAGCACGGTTAAAAAGGCAGGAATCTCAATCGGCTTGCATATATATTCCGCAAACCCTTTCCCCAGTGCTTGATTGATCTCCTCTGGCATCGCATTCGCACTTAAAGCAATGATTGGCGTTTGTTCGTAAGCAGGATTCGCTTTAATCCTGTCAAACACTTCATACCCATGAAGATCAGGAAGGTTTAGATCTAATAGGATTAAATCCGGCCGCCACTCCGCGGCCAACTCCATTCCCTCACTACCGGTCATCGCCGAAATTAAGCTAATCCCTTGGATCGTTCCGAGTATTTCTATTACTAATTGTAGATTTAATAAATTATCTTCAATATATAAAATCGTAAAATTATGCCCTTGAAGCAGCGCCGGTCTTTCTCCTTCCATTAGCTGCCGGTCGATAGCTACTTGGGCATTCACGAGCGGAAGACTGATCCAAAAATCACTTCCCTCTCCTATCCGGCTCTCCACCCCGACCTTGCCCCCCATTACTTGAATCAGCTGGCTGACAAGCGCAAGGCCCATTCCTATTCCTTCCCCTTGTGTATGATCACTTCGGTAAAAAGGTTCAAATATCGACTTTTGTTCGGAATCCGGTATCCCAATCCCTGTATCCACCATATGCACGAAAAGGATGTCATCTCGCTTGTCCCAGTGAATCGATACCTTTCCATTTTCGCGGTTATATTTTATCGCATTATCCAATAGGTTCAAGAAAATCTGTCTCAGCCTTATTTTATCAGCAAAAACATACCAATCATGATTACCGTTTTGCTCGAAGGCGATGCTGATTCCTTTTTTATCCGCTAACGGGGCGATTAATTTAATACATTCATTGATGATCTCATCGATTTTCACGGTATCCAATGCCAGCTTTATTTTTCCAGATTCAATTGCAGAAAGATCCAAGCTATCATTAATCAGCGTCAATAGGTGTCGGCCGCCTTTTAATATTTCACGGACAAACTGCTGCTGCTTAGCATTTAGTGTCTCCTCTAACTCCAGCAATTGCGAAAATCCGAGAATTCCGTTTAACGGGGTGCGCAGCTCATGACTCATTCTCGCTAGAAACTCCGATTTCGCCTTGTTGGCCTTGACCGCTTCTTCCTTCGTTTCAATGATTCCTCTTTCCATCGCCTTACGTTCGTTAATATCCTCAATCGCCCATATATGTCCCTTTAGTTCTCCATCCATATAAAAAGGGAAATAGCTTCTTTTAAAGATTCGATTTTCAAAATGTTCCACTTCATCTACCGCTGGCTTTTGATTTACTAATAGATCGTTCAACTTTTTCTTTTCTACTTCATTATTTTCAAAAAAGAAAGCCATCTGTTCGAAAACATCTTTGCCAATAATTTTCTGTATCGGCCCCTCGAATTTGAATAATTGGCACCACTTCCGATTTAAGGCGATTATTTTCCGGTCATCATCAATCACAACCATGCCAATCTCCAAACTATCAATCAGCGTTCTTCTTAATGCTAGGGACATATGCAATATTTTCTCTGACTTTTTCCGCTCGGAAATATCTACACCCGAGCCAATGACTTCGACCACTTTCCCATGCTTGATCACTGGGCTTAAGGTGACAAAGTAATCAATCCCATTAAGATGGGCTTCGTAATCGGTGATTTCACCATTCCAGGCCTTGGAATATGCTTGCTCAATCGTATCCGCATCCTGTTTTGAATAAAACTCGTGGAGATTTTTTCCGGTTACCATCGCAGACGTAAGGCCCATTTTTCCTAACAATTGGCCTTCCATCAAGGTATATATGTAATGGTCTCCCTGCTTGATATATTTCAAGGTCATTCCCTGCTGCCTGCGGATCGTGGTCATTAAATCTATCTCCGCTTTTTTGGCCTGTGCTTTGTATTTAATATAAATCGTCAGTGATACAATTGAAGAAAGGATGGCGACAAGAACCGACAAGTTCACAAGTCCCATTAAATTGAAACCAGAATAGATCAGTTTAGAATCCCCCTTTTATGAATTGATCCATATATTAATGGTAATGGAATACGATAAGGAACTACCGATGTAATGCTAGACATGACGATTACAGCGAAATTTGTTCTCTCATTTGATTGATTTTTAACTTGGAGACTTTCGCCAATTTGTCGTAGTCCTTAAAATGAACGATAAAGGTTTCTTTCTGAGGTGTTATTTGCGAAATCTTTTCTAAATTAATGAGATAGGAACGGTGTCCGTGGAAAAAGGAGTCATCCAGACGAGTGATAATTCTCCCCATCGTTTCGAACGTGTCATAGATGTCTTTATTAGTATATACAAGACACTTCTTCCCAACTTTTTCTATAAAAAAGATATCAACTAGGGGAATAAATAAGATAGCGTTTTGGTCCTTTAGCGTCAGAGTTTTTTGCTGCAATTGGGGGCTGTTTCCCGTTTTGTCCCGTTCATAGGAGATGATGTTTTTCGCTTTCATTAATGCTTGAAATAAACGTTCCTTATTCACTGGTTTAACCATATAATCAATAGCTCCGATTTCAAAGGCTTCGATCGCAAATTCATCATTGCCCGTAATAAAAATGACTTTGATCATTGGAAATACAGACATACACTCCTTTATCGCCTGCATCCCATCCTTGTTCGGAAATGGAACCGTTGTAAGTACAAGGTCAGGCTTCTTTACCATGACTATCTCGACGAGCTGTACCCCGTTTTCACACTGCCCAATGAATTGAAAATCCGGTAAGTCGCTAATCAAATTTTTAATTATCTCTATAGATTCTGGATGATCATCAGCAAGTATCACCTTTATTGGCTTCACACTATCCCTTCCCTCCTATCTCTGAAAATCTATCTTATTGTTTTATTTTAATAGAAAATGTCATTTAGTGGTATAAATTTCGGTGATTACGTCCATGCAAATGTTGAAAATTGTCGAAGCAGACTGGACATAAGAAATAGGTATTTATCCTCTTCAACCTCCATTTCTCCCTTTTCACGGCTATCATCTTGTCGACATGTAAATTGATTACTATAAAAATTATCTGATACTCTACACAAATTACGTAAGGAAAATCACTGATAATGTATGTTTTTCTACCCCGATTTTTGGGAATATTCCTCCTGATGAGTTCATTCCTATCGCTGAAAAAACGGATCTGATTGATGAGCTAACGGTTTGGTTGATTGAACAGGTTGGCGAACAATCGAAGCAATGGGTGAAAAGCGGCTATGCACCGATGCTGTTTGCGATTAATATTTCTCCCGTTATTTTGCAACGGAACCAATCATTTATGATTTTACTAGATGCGTTCTAAAAGGGTATTATTCATCCTTCCAACTTGGAGGTCGAAATTCCAGAGAACGTCTTTCTTGAGAATCTTTTTGATATGATGGACAAGCTGTATAGCTTAAATGAGATGGGAGTAACGGTTTCTCTCGATGACTTCGGAACGGGTTATGCTTCTATCGATTATCTAAAGCATCTGCCCATCGACAAAGTAAAAAATGATAAGTCCGTTATTCAAAGTGTTTTTGGCGGGGATGGACAAGAGAATCAAGCGATTATCAAGTCGATTGTCACTTTGGAAAAAGAACTAGGGATACTGATCATTGCCGTCGGTGTTGAAACACAAGAGCAAATTTCCTATTTAATGGCGGCCGACCTAAAACATGCCCAAGGCTACTTTTTTAGCAAACCATTGCGGGCGGGGGAAATAGAGCAGCTTGGTTTTTTGCGGATAGATTCAGAGGGGCTGGAAGTTTTTTGAGTTTAGAAGAGTGTGCGCAAAGCTAGCAAATATGACTTTTGACATCCTTTTTTTGCAAAAAAATATCCGGCAAAATGCCGGATCTGCAATAAAAAATATTTATATGGGGGGGGCATGAGAAGAAGATGCATTAACTCCTTTTCATGCTCTCATTATAATCCCCAAACATGAAAAAACTATGAACAAAAGATTAAAAAAATCTTATTTATTAAGAGGGTGTGTGGAAGAGCGCCCCTGCTCCTAGATTAAACAAAAGTGGTATATACGAGCACTAGAATAGATGAGACCAACATGATTTTTGCGAGCATCTTCGTGAATTTTCCGAGGGATTCCGCATAATCATGCCAAGTCCCCCAAAACGGTCTCTCTCTATCAAATACGTATTTAAAAAACACAAACTACCAGGTAATTGCATAATGTAACAGCGCGAGGACGACTGTCCCTGCCAGCATCGTAAGAATCCCTTTTATTGTTGCCCTCATGAACCTCCCACGACTAAAGTCACGAGTGTGCGGGAGCCACTTCCTTTTGGGCAAACTACCTGATTAAGATTAATCCCGTGACTTCTCCTGCATCACCTTGATCAGAGTATCCAGCTTCTCATTTCTTTCTTGATCCAATTTCGTTTTTTCCTTCATGAACCTGATCGTCCGAACGATAAAATAAATACTGAAGCCCAATATTAACAAATACATTAAAATAGGAATAATAGCAAACATTCCAAATACACTACCCATTCCACCCATTCCATTCATTCCATCCATTCCATCCATTTAAATCCCTCCATGTTTGTAAACTAATACCAATAGTATACAAGACTGCCTTAGGATTATCCAAGTTATTCTTTGCCCAGGAAACGCTATACCGATCCAGCCTGCTTGTGTTATTTTGAAAGAATCAACAAACCCAAGAATATCAAGTGTCCTCTCCCAAACCGCAATCCCCATCCGGTTATGAACTATTTCCTAACAGTCGTGCAGTATTTGTCGAAATCGATGTCAAACAACAACAAAAATGGTATCTTTTTATCATGATTTTTTTGATAATTGTTGCTTTTATTGAAATTTAAGGACAATCTGGTAATTTCCCTTCGAATCGGTGATATATCATAAAATTCGCTGATAAAAGGGACATTTTCGTTGATGTTGAAGGGGGCTACGTAGGTGTTCTATCGAAAAAAGTGAGCTAACGCCCATGTAGAAGCGGTCTACTTAGGTTTTCTATCGAAAAAAGTGAGTTAACACCGATGTAGAAGCGGTCTACTTAGGTGTTCGGCTAAAAAAGACGAGCAAAAGTCGATGTAGAAAGGGTCTACGTAGGTTTTCCACCCAAAAAAGAGAGTAAAAGACGATGTAGAAGGGCTCTTCTTAGGTTTTCCACCGAAAAAAGTGAGCTAACACCGATGTAGAAGCGATCTACGTAGGTTTTCAGCTAAAAAAGACGAGCAAAAGCGATGTAGAAAGGGTCTACGTAGGCGTTCTACTTGAAAAAGCAATCAAATAAATAATATAAGTAATTGGTGTTGTTAAAATAATAATTGTCCTAAGTTTCCCCCGTTCTTTTTCATCCTTTGATGAAATAAAAATGTATCTTCTAACTCCAAGAGCTAATATCACAATCCCAAAGGCAGTTGATAATAATACAAGAAAAAAATTAGAATTTGGAAAAGCTTTTGCTGTGACTGGGATTTCCACCAACGTTTTTAATGAGAAGTAAAAGATAATAAATAAAAGCAAATTGTAGATAAAAATGACTATCCAATTATTAATACGACTCATCCACAGTCCTCCTTTGCTTCCTGAATTTCTATCCTATATGTAATTGATCTCACTATTAGGAATGCTCCAATAAAAAATAATATTGCACTACATAATCCAATGTGGTTAATTAGCGGACCCGTCATAAATCCAATACCTACAAATGGTGTATGTTTCCAAGTTAAAATTTTGTATAACAATGTATACCCCTCCATTCTCTACTTCTGCATATTGTATTATTAATTATTCTACAATATTGGAAAATTTTCCTTCTTAAAATAAACTGGACAGTTAGCGCAATCTGAAAAAGGCTGCCGTAACGGCCTGGCCTTTTTGAATTCAAGAACCCATATAGTTTAAGTATCCTTCTGTAGAGTTGGTAAAACATATTCACTTGGCAACATATGCTTTACCTCCCGACTTACAAGAATCGTGATACTTTATTCAATTATTCTGCCCGTTACTTAAATAAAGAAAAGATGCATTCGATGACAGCTGGATCTTCAACTTCATACAAAATGGAACAAAATTATGAGGTTGTTAATTGTGAGTTCATTTTCCGAAATTTATAATCCATAAATTTAGCAATGCTAAAGGTGAAAAAAGAAATAAAAAGATGCCATTCAAAGCAATAGCAATCCATTTTGTTTTTTTTCCTTTTCCGAACGAAGCTAAAATTATGCCAACAAAGGGGCTGACTATAACAATAAGCAGTGTGAAATTAAGATAATGAGAATAGAAAAAGTGCGATGTAATAAAAGTTGATTCAATAATTTTTGCAATTACTGCAATAGAAAAAAACAAATAAGACAATGCGTTAAGTTTCCCCACAATCAAATCACCCTTCGTAAGTGTAAATTTACACTAATCATAACATAAAGTTCATTTACTTAAATGAATATTTTGGTAATTTTTTGTATTTGTTTACCAAATGTTTTCCCCACTACAGGCTTTATGAAACTCTCTTATCGACCTGAAAATTAGGCTTTTTTTCCAACTACAGGCTCTATGGACCTCTCTTATAAACCCCCGTTAGATTTTCCCCCTCAATCCGGTCACCTTTATTCCATATTGACAACCATTTTCTACGTTTTACTCGCTTTTCGTGCTCCAAATCCACTAAAAGCAAAAAAAGCTTTCACATACTAATCTAGTACGTGAAAGCTTTTTGCTTATCTATCATTATTCAGAGGATTTTTTTCTTCTGCCAATGATCAGTAGAACCATTCCTGCTAGCAACAGCCCTGAACCTACAAGCATCATATTATAGATGTTTGTTGCGGTATTCGCTAATTTGTGTGGATCAGAGGTGTCTTTAGTGACCACTATTTTCTTCACATTTTTTGCCGTCACTGTGGCAACTACCTTCTGACCTTTTTCAATCGTGAACTTGATTGGGTTTGTGTCTAATTCATAGCCAAATGGCGCTTTTGTTTCCACAAATTGATAGTCACCTGGCTTCAAATTATTTACCACTAGCTTGCCGTTTTCATCGGTTACCAAGCCTGTTTGGAGTGATTTACCTGCTGCGTCCTGCAACTCAAACTCTGCTCCAGATAATGTTAAGTCGTTATTGTCTTTGTCGATCTTCGTTAATTCAACCGAACCCGTTGTCAGTTCATTGATTGCTGTTATCTTGGCCACTACCGTCTGGCCTTTTTCAATCGTGAACTTGATTGGCGTTTGGTCGAGATCGTAGCCAAATGGTGCTTTTGTTTCAACAAATTGATAGTTACCTGGTTTTAAATTGTTCACCACTAGCTTGCCTTCTTTATTTGTTACCAAGCCTGATTGCAGCGTTTTGCCTGTTGCATCTTGTAATTCAAACTCGACGCCAGACAATGTTAACTCATGATTGTCTTTGTCGACCTTCGTTAATTCAACCGAGCCTGGGGTCAGTTCATTTATGGCTGTTACCTGAGCCACCACCGCCTGACTTCTCTCAATCGTGAATTTGATTGGCGTTTGGTCCAAATTATAGCCAAATGGCGCTTTTGTTTCGACCAATTGATAGTTACCTGGTTTCAAATTGTTCACAACCAGTTTGCCATTCACACCGGTAATTAAGCCTGGTTGCAGCGTTTTCCCTGCCACATCCTGTAACTCAAACTCCGCTCCGAACAATGTTAATTCCTTATTGTCCTTGTCGACCTTCGTTAATTCAACCGAACCAGTTATCAGTTCATTGATCGCTGTTACTTGAGCCACTACCTTCTGACCTTTTTCAATCGTGAACTTGATTGGAGTGGCATTAAGCTGATAATCTACCGGTGCTTTCGTTTCGACAAATTGATAATTGCCCGGCTTCAACTTGTTGACCACTAACTTGCCAACCTCATTCGTGGTCAATCCTGCTTGCAGTGTTTTACCAAATGCATCCTGTAACTCAAACTCCGCTCCGGACAATGTTATTTTGTGATCGTCTTTGTCAACCTTTGTTAATTCCACTGAACCTGTGGTCAGTTCATTGATCGCTGTTACTTGGATCGCTTTTGTTTGTCCTTTGACAATTGTGAACTTGACAGGCGTTTGATCAAGCTCATATCCAAATGGCGCTTTCATTTCGACTAACTGATAGTCGCCTGGTTTTAAATGATTCACAATCAGCTTGCCATCCACATCCGTTACTAAGCCTGATTGAAGCGTTTTTCCTTTTGCATCCTGTAAAGCAAACTCTGCTCCGGACACTGTTAATTCTTTATGGTCCTTGTCGATTTTGATTAATTCAACAGAACCTGGTGTCAGTTCGTTAATCGCTGTTACTTTGGCTACTACTGTCTGCCCTTTGACAATCGTAAACTTGATTGGCGTTTTATCGAGATCGTAGCCAAATGGTGCTTTTGTTTCAACAAATTGATAGTCACCTGGTTTTAAATTGTTCACCACCAACTTGCCATCCTCAGTGGTTACCAATCCTGTTTGCAGCGATTTTCCTGCTACATCCTGTAACTCAAATACTGCTCCGGACAATGTTAGATTCTGATTGTCTTTGTCGAACTTGGTTAACTCAACGGAGCCTGTGGTCAATTCATTAATGGCAGTTACTTGGGCCACAACTACCTGGCCTTTTACAATCGTGAACTTGATCGGAGTTTGGTCCAGTTCATAACCAAATGGCGCTTTCGTTTCGACAAATTGATAGTCACCTGGTTTTAAATTGTTCACTACCAGCTTGCCGCTCGCGTCAGTTGTCAACCCGGTTCTTAGCGAATTGCCCTTAGCGTCCTGCAGCTTAAACACTGCTCCTGACAATGTTGTTTCTTTATGGTCTTTATCGATTTTCACTAGTTCAACTGCACCAGTCGAAAGTTGATTTTTCATCGTTATCGTGATTTTTTCTGTTTGTTTTTCCCCAATCGTGAATGATTGTGGCGTAGCGTCCAACTTATATCCAAACGGGGCCTCGATCTCAATGAATTGATACTCGCCTGGTTCAAGCTGATCCTTGTAGATGATGCCATGATCATCTGTTTCTAGTTCAGCTATTTTCTTGAATTGATTTCCTTCTTTAACCAATAACGCAAATTTGGCCCCTTTTAACGTTTCCGTTTGATTATCGCTATCGACTTTTGTTAATTCGACAGCACGGATGATCTTTTTATTTTTTATACTTACTTTTGTATCCTTGGCATTAACAGTCACCTTTTGACTATCACTGATCCCTACTAGATAGCCCACAGGTGCGGCTGCTTCCTTCAAGATATAATCGTTATAGAGTAAGTTGGCAAATGTCACTTTCCCATCTTCGCCAGTTGTTAATGTCCGAAGAGCGATTTTCCCTTCACTGTCATAGAGAGTAAACGTAGCCCCTTGTAAAACATCACCTGTAGTTGCGTCAACTTTAGTCACTTCTAGACTACCGGTTTCGCCACTACCTGTGCCAGAACCTCCTGAAAGTTTGACGACAACCTTTTGAGTCGATTCCGTTACTTCGGTGGTAATTTGTTCGCCTTCAAATTTAACCGTATTCGACACGGTATCGCCATTTCGGGCATTAATGAAAGATTGATAGTCTAATATATAGGCTGAATCGATGGTCCGAAGGAAACGGACCTCGAAGCTTTGACTCCCTTGGTCATCCGTCTTTATTGTCAGCTTGTAATCGACATCTCGTTTTAATTCAGCTGCTTGATCTTTTGTCACCGTTCCATTTCCAGCAACTTTTGTTGCATATAAATGGAAGGAGTCTTCTAATAAAATTTGATTGGGAGTAGGGGTATCCAGGATTTTGGCATTTGAAACATGTGATTGCCCAAAATTGATGTTTACCGTCCAATTAATGAGTTTATTATCCTGTGTCCCTGTTTTACGTGTGTATTCTTCTCCATATTGAACAGATACACTGGCATTGAGCTTGGTTACTTCCGTTGTTCCATCGAATAGAGTAGCCGTATTGTTATAAGTTTTTTTAATGAGCTTATCTTTCAAACTCGTCTTATAGGTAATAAAGTGGGGTGAATTGATTTCCTTTTTAAACGTGATTCGGAATCCAGGATTTCCATCTTTATCTTTTATACTTGTAACGGTGTAGTCCGTACCGAGAATTAACTCTGTACCATTCTTTGTTCCATTGTTAGTGCCCGTCAAGTCCATCCGGTAGACTTTGAGTGACCCTTCTACTAGTTCCTGCCCTTGTAAAATATAGTCGTCCATCATCGGGTTTGAAAGGGTCTTTAGGTTATAGTTCACTCCAATATTCCAGGTGATTTCTTTTGTGACTGCATTGTAAGAACCATTTTTAAAGCCGTTATTCTGGGTGTAGGTATCTGGGGTAAATCGAGCTGTGGCCTCTTGCGTTTGTTGCTTGCCCGCTTCATCCTCCCACACTAGCGTTGCTTTATTATCTAAATATTTATTGTTTGTAATCGCTCTTGCTTCATAATCAAATTTCGTTTGATAGCTGATGAAATGCGTTTCAGTAATTGGCTTGAGGAAGGTTAGGATGAATTCATCTTGTTTGTTCTGTGTTAATACATAATCAATCCCTTGCTTTAATACTTCCCTTTTGCCCTGGACATCCTGTTCAATTTTCAGTGTTTCTGGAACCAACGTCAGTCCCTTATTAGGAAAAATATCTGTTAATTTCGCTTTATTCATATAAAATTCATCATAGTTAAAGGTGATTTCCCATTTGGTGGTTTTATCAATGTAGTTGGTATCAGGATAATTGGGTTTATTTACTTTCGTTAATATCCCTTGGCTTATGTTTCTCGAAGCACTGGCATTCGCATCTCCTGACACGACGCTATTGGTAATCGTTCCATTCGTAAAAATACGATCCTTCGCTTTTGTCTGATAAACAATTTTGTAAGCTGCATTGATCTCCTCCAGGAATTTGAACTCAAATCCGTCTTGTCCCGTTTTGGATATCGGTGTGACAGTGTATTTATCTGCTGTGAGTAGCTGGGCATCTTTTTCAGTGCCATTTTCGTTTAATGTTATTTTATACACTTTAAATGAGCTATTGACCAGCTTTTGACTATTATTGAAATAATCGGTTAAGACCGCATTATTCTTGGCAATGGTTTTTTCGTTATAGTTGTATTTAATCGTCCACTCAATTGTTTGTTCTTTTGCATTATAGCCTGTTGAATCCTTCGCGAGCGGTGTTCCCCGACTGACCGTAACCGTGGTCTTCGCCTTTGATTCACTGATATTCGTCCCTAATAGTGAAGCTTCATTCTCAAAACTCGTTTGGTCTGCATTGGTAATAGTCGTTGTGTAACAGACACGATAGGCGGAACGAACAGTACCTTCTTTAAACCGGATTTGAAAATCTCCCCCTCCGGTTATTTTTTCAATGATATAATCGTTCGGGTTAACTGCTTCTCCTTGTTTCACGCTGCCATCCAACTGCACGTAAAGGAGGTATAACTTGATCGAACCTGACTGTAAGGCTTGTCCTGTTTGGATTGGATCCCGGAGAATGGCTTGGTCCACTTTCGCTAGCTGTTTGTTAAAATCAACCGTCCAATTAATGGTTTCAGCATTGTAAACTCTATTGGGCAGGCCTTTCTTATCAATAGCAGGACCTTGTTTTGGTTGAAAAACAACTGGGATTTTTACGATTTGGTCATCCTTGATGGGAAAAACAATTTCTTTCGTCACACTGCCAACAAGCTTTTCACTAAATTCGGTCCAAAGCTTGATGACCCCGTTGACATTGGAAAGAGTTTCTATTTTTTCGTTAAAGGTCATGGTGACCTTTCCGTCTTTTGTCACAGTGAAAGTTCCCACTGTACTACCGCCAAACAATAAAGGTTGGGCATCAATATCATTGTAAATCGCAAACTCTTTTGGTAGGTAGAAGCTAAAATAATCACCTGCCTTATACCCGTGATTGTTTTTTAGTGCCCATGTATAGGAAATTTCTACTGCTGAACCTAAGCTTGGATGAAGATCTGGATTTTCCGCTGCATGAATAACATTTCCATCTTTATCCTTTAAGACGACACTTGTGAGAATATTTTCCTTAATCTCACTAGCTGTCGCGGCGATAGCAGTGGCTTCAGTTGATTCTGACTCCTGTGCAGTTGCCACCAATGGATAACCCAACCCATTAAACATAGTCTGGACGATGAACATAAATAAAATGGCTATGATCCTAATCTTACTTTTCATCACTACGTTCTCCTTACCTTGTATTTCCTTTCAGTAGTTTTTACAAAAGGATTTCACTCTAAAGGAGAATTATGAATGTTCCAACTATACAAAAACTCTACAAATCGGTGATTTATGTCACAAAAGGAAAGTATTTGTTTGATTTTTGAGAAAAAACTTACTGATTGTCGAAAAAAAAAAACCTTCCACCTTTGTGAAAGATTTTTCATGTTATGACTGCTTTTTTCTTCCATTCCTGATACCACTTGGTGATATAGGCGCTCGGCAAGATGTCTAATTCCGCTGCTAAAAATTTTGTTAACTCCTGATATTGTCGATTCACCAACAAATGATTGTCCCTTGCTGCATAGATTTTCATTAAAGCAAAATAAGCTTCTTCCACTTCGGGCTGACGATTTTCTATTTCGACATACCAGTTAATTGCCTCGTCCATTAACCCGTGATCCTGATACCAATTTGCTAGTTGAAAAGCGGTTTTTTGCCATATTTGTTCTAATCGATGGCGTTCCGTTTCTGCCCACCAGTAATCATATTTATGTAAATAGATTCCTGCATTTAATTTCATCAACTCACAATAGTGATCGATAGTGTTCTTATTCAGGGGTGGCGCTGATTGAATTCCGTTTTCCCACTCCTCGATATTGAACACGATGGTTTCAGTCCGAAGTGTGTAACCTTCTGTCGTATTCTCAATCTTGAAGTGGTCGTGAAATTTCTTCAGCGTTTTCCGTATATGATAAATGGTTGTATATAATTGCGAATACGCTCTCTCTGGTTCATATTCCGGCCAAAGGAGATCGACAATCACTGACTTATGTAGTAGTTGTTCACGATGTTGAAAGAGGTAAAGAAACAACTCTTGCGCCTTTGTCGTCCGCCAATGAAGGGTTTCTTCTTCAATCGTAACTTGACTGCCAATATTCATGTGGATTTTTATTGTTTCATACGAACATTCACTTGGCAGTGTAGGTAATTGATTTTCGATTCGTGTGATCGTTTTTGCCAACCGCTCTGCCCGTATCGGCTTGACTAGATAATCTAGGGCATTCAGTTCAAATGCGTTCACAGCAAATTCATCATACGCTGTGACAAAAACAATTATGACTTCGGGCTTTTCTTCCAAAATCTGCTCGGCCAATTCAAGACCATTGATTTCCGGTAAGTGAATATCTAAAAACACCACATCCACAGCTTCCTGAATGATTTTCTCTTTCCCGACAAGAGGATTTACAAATTTACCACACACTTCAATATTCCCAATTTTATTGAGTTGACGTTCTAAAAAGTCCAGGGCAAGTTGCTCATCATCCACAAGGATTGCTTTCATAAACTGCTCCTTTCATCCTAACTAATTATCCTACTATTTACCCACTTTTCATTTTACCATTTTTAATCGAAAATGTAAGAAATATGGTATCGATTTGATGGAGTCAGGCACCGACATTATTTTGAAAAATGTAAAGAAAACTCTGATTGGTGAGCCGTTTGGCGAAGACAGTGGTGAAATTCGATGAAGTTTTCATCTATGAAGTAAATGCTTACGGAGTTCTCCTAAGTAGACTTATGCGTACAGATTAATGGATTTACATTCTTGTTAGTCAAAAAAGGCCGCCGAAGTTCACCTCGACAGCCTTATGTATCGTTTATATAATTAGCTCATCACTAGACTCTTCAAATCCGCTTTTAAATCTTCCATTAATTTTTCCAATGTTAGTTCATTTTCATTCAAGCCCTTATCATATGCCTTTTTCACGATTTCCGAAAAATCTATGACATTCGAACTATTTTCTTTTCCATCCTGCTCCAATTCCCAATATCCTCCTTCCAGTTGTATTAGTTACATATTTTACTAGAACCACATTCGATTGTAAATACATTTCCAGTTGTTTGTTGTGGATAAGCTGTGAATTATGTCTAATTTGGCGGGACTGACTTTTTAGCTGTCTTAACAGGTTTCAGTATAGTGGTTGGCCGGGAAGTTACGAAAAGTAGATGGTAAGCGATTAAAAATGGCAATTAAAACGGTAGAACCCCACAGATAAGTTAGTATGATTACCAAAAATGGAAATATATTGTGTTATAATGATGTCGTAAAACCTATGCTACCAAGAATTGGAGCATTATTTTATTCAGTCGATATCTCATTTGAAGGTTATTGACGGTCTAAAGGTTGGGTGAATCGTGTCAACAAATAATCGAAGCTTAACAAGAAAATATTTACTCATTTTCGTCCTTTTTCTGATTGTCATCACCAGTTACCGGATCCTTTGGGTCCTATCTAATACGACTCCGCCTCATGCTCAAGCAAAGAATGGGGTATTGGATTTACGAAATTGGGTGTTTGACGATGATCAAACGATTCCCCTAGATGGGAAGTGGGAATTTTACCCTCATCTTCTCCTTATGCCAAACACATTCGATCATCCAACAAATGAATCAGCTAAAAGCTTGATCACCGTTCCTGGAAATTGGCGAGGTGCGTTAACAGAGAACAAGCCAGAACACTCATATGGGTTCGGAACGTATCGTTTAAGAATTTTACTTCCGAAAAATCACCCACAATTATACGGCATTCACCTTCAGGGAATCCCTATGTCTTCTAACGTTTTCATTAATGGACAATTCGTTGCTGCGTCTGGTCATCCAGCGGATTCGGTTCAAAAATATAAAGCGAAAATAATTCCATACACTTCCGCCTTTAGTAGTGACCGCAACGATATTGAAATGGTCATTCACGTTGCCAACTATGATGATCCCGCTGCAGGTGGAATCACTAAATCGATTCAATTCGGAACCGAAAAGGCAATCAGCAGAACAACAAATTTTTCAATTATGATGCAGCTTATCGCCTGTGTCATTTTCATGCTGCATGGTATCTATGCCATAATCATCTATTTCATTGGAAGGCGAAAACTGGAATTAATTTACTTCGCCTTGCTTCTTGTCTGTACCGTTCTATCCATCCTACTAGAGGATGATAAACTATTACTCCTTTGGTTACCGATTGATTTCGAATGGTCGCTGAAACTATTATTTTTATCCTATATCGGTCTCTCTTTTTCTGCGATTCGGTTTTTTCAACTATTACTTTCTAATTTTGAAAAAAATCCTATGCTTCGTTGGTTCAAGATCTTTTTCGGCATGATGGTTCTCATCATTTTGATCACACCATTACCATTCGTCACTTATTTATTCTCCCTTATAATAGTTCAAAGCATAGCGACTTTTATTTTCATTTTTATTCATATGTTGCAAAATGTTTTGAACGCCAAAAAAGACTCCATATTTTTATTGCTTGCGATTACAAGTATTATTAACAGCCTTTTATGGGGGATTGTTAAAGCTACGTATCTACCAACCAGTACTTTTTATCCATT
This sequence comes from Neobacillus sp., assembly GCF_031988165.1. Taxonomy (NCBI): domain Bacteria; kingdom Bacillati; phylum Bacillota; class Bacilli; order Caryophanales; family Bacillaceae; genus Neobacillus; species Neobacillus sp. The sequence continues at coordinate 88,491 of NZ_DALZYO010000008.1, read as the reverse complement.
TGATGGGATTTTCGCTATTATTTGTTTCGCTTGTTATCTGTTTAGACAGTTTATTCGAATGTCTGTACAAAGCCAAGAGCTTGCTACGAAACTACAAAAAGTGGATAAGCTGAAGGATGACTTTCTTGCCAACACCTCCCATGAATTGCGCAATCCGCTTCACGGCATGATCAACATCGCTCAAACCGTTTTGGACAGTGAAGTACATTCTGGGAATGAAAAAAATAAACAAAACTTAGAGCTGTTGATTACCATCGGACGCCGGCTGTCCTTTATTCTTAATGATCTCCTCGATATCACGCGTCTAAGGGAGCAACATATTCGGCTTCACAAAAAAAGTATTCATATTCTCCCCGTCGCTTCTGGGGTACTCGATATGCTTCGATTTATGACCGAAGGGAAGAATATTCAGCTAAAACTTGAGATCCCAGACCATATTTCAAACGTGTTGGTTGACGAAGATCGGTTAATCCAAATCTTGTTCAATCTCCTTCATAATGCCGTCAAATTCACAGAAGAAGGGGTCGTAACCCTTTCCGCTGCTATTCAAGGTGACATGGTCACTATTTCGATTAAGGATACAGGAATGGGGATCGATGAGGAAACGCAGCAACGAATCTTCCACCCTTACGAGCAGGGGAATTCCAGTATCACGTCTCTGGGCGGTGGCATAGGTCTAGGACTCAGTATCTGTAAACAATTAGTGGAATTACATGGTGGGACACTAAGCGTAAAATCTACTCTTGGCAAAGGCTCCGTCTTTTCGTTTACACTTCCGCTTGCTAAAGGATCCGCTTTGCCTCAGGAAGAAGTGGCGGCAGCCTTTGACACGTGGCGGCCTGATCAGGGAAGTTTTGAATCCAGTCAGGCTGATGGGAGAGCCTTTAGCAATACTTCCACCGCCGCAACGCTTACAACACAACGTTCAAGGATCTTGATTGTGGACGATGACCCAATTAACTTGAAAATCGTAAGCACCATGCTTTCAGAAGAATATGATTTTGTCACCGTCACAAGTGGAAAAGAAGCGTTATCCCAGTTGGCTAGGGGTGAATGGGATCTGGTTATTTCCGATGTCATGATGCCTCATATGTCTGGTTACCAATTGGCACTGAAGATACGCGAGCAGTTTTCCATTTCAGAACTCCCTATTTTGCTTCTCACCGCACGAAGTCAAATCGAAGACATCTATACTGGCTTCCTTTCAGGTGCAAATGATTATGTGACCAAACCAGTTGATGCGGTAGAATTAAAATCTCGTGTCCATGCCTTAACCAAATTAAAACAGTCGATAAGTGAGCGGTTGCGTATGGAAGCAGCCTGGCTTCAAGCGCAGATTCAGCCACATTTTTTATTTAACACATTAAACACCATCGCATCGCTCAGTGATATTGATACAGAAAGAATGGTCATCGTTCTTAATGAATTTGGCAATTATTTAAAAAGAAGCTTCGATGTCAGGAATTCAAACTCCGTTGTGCCGCTTGAACATGAGCTTGATCTTCTTCGTTCTTACTTGTTTATCGAAAAAGAACGTTTTGGAGAAAGACTGCAAGTCGAGTGGGAAATCGATGAACGGATATCGATTCAGATCCCTCCATTGTCGATTCAGCCGATAGTAGAAAATGCGATCAAACATGGTGTTCTAAGAAGAGCAGATGGAGGGAAAATTTCAATTCGGATTAGCGACAATATCGCTTATACCGAAATCATGATCATCGATAATGGTGTAGGGATGAATTTGGAAAAGCTACAGCAAACTCTAATCAGTCACCCCGATAAAACAAGGGGTATCGGCTTACTTAACACGGATCGCCGCTTAAAGCAATTATATGGAAAAGGCCTGCACATCGAAAGCGTGCTTGGCCAAGGTACGACTGTAAGCTTCCAAATACCAAGGCATTAAAAAAGGATGTTACATAAGCCAGGGGCTGTTTAGGACAGCCCCGTTTATATAGTGGAACAAAGTGTTACATCATTTGAAACGACGGTGTTTCTTCCATTATTCTTTGCTTGGTACAATGCTTTGTCAGCTAACATTAATACTTCATTTGGTTCTATGTCTTTCTTCGGAACCATAGATGCTACACCAAGACTAAGGGTTACATATGTGTTTACTTCAGATTTTCGATGCGGTATTTTTAAAGATTCTATTTCAGCTCTGATATTATCTGCGATATAATAGGCTTCTTTTGCGTCTATGCCTGGCAAAATAATACTGAATTCTTCTCCGCCGTATCTTGCTAAGACCGTTTTACTATCATCCAATAGTTCTTTTGCTTTTTTTGAAATGAGAATAAGGCATTCGTCGCCCTTTATGTGTCCGTAATAGTCATTATAGGATTTAAAACTATCCATATCGAAAATAATAATCGAAATCGGATTTTCTCTCTGCATCATGGAAACCCAATATTGTTGAAGCATCCTATCAAAATAACGGCGATTATAAAGGGAGGTAAGGCCATCGACATTTGATAAATACTCCAGTTTTTTTTCGTTCTCCTTACTTTTTGTAATATCTGTTCGAATAATAATGAACTGAAATGGCTGTCCGCTCTTATCTAAAAATGGAACAATCGTTGTATCCACCCAAAAAAAGCCCCCACTTTTTGTTTTATTTCGAATCTCGCCTCTCCATACATTACCGTTCAAGACAGTCTTCCAAAGGTTTTCAAAAAATTCTCTTGAATGGTAATGACTATTGAACACTCGCATCGGTTTTCCCATTATTTCTTCTAATGAGTATCCTGAAAGTTGACAAGCTTTTTCATTCGTATAGATAAGGATGCCGTGTTTATCGGTAATTTGCACAAGTGAGGATTCATCCAGTGCAAATCTTATGTCCTGAAAGTTTTTGATGGTTTCAAGTAATTTCTCCTCATCTTCTTTTCTTTTTGTTACATCCCTGTATACTAGCACCACCTGATCCGTTTCACCGTGTTCATTACTGAATGGACTTGCATTAATTTCTATATTAATCCAGTATCCGTATTTATGTTTCATACGAAATTCTGTTTCAATCTCTTCCCCTTTAATAAAAACGGATTGAATTAACGCTACGACCTTCTCCTCATCTTCCGAATGAATTAATTGATAAAAATTAGTTGTTGTCGATACTGCACCTATTTTCCTTGCATGTGAGGGTGAACAGGATTGTATTACTCCCTTTTGATCAATAACAGCCAACATTTCCGTCATATTTTTGGCAGCTATTCGTTGTTTTTCTTCCTCTTGTCCAATATGAAAAATCAATTGTTTGGACTTTATGAGATGATGAACGAGAAGACTAATACAAACACTTCCTATAATGGTTTGTACAGCAAAAATAAAAAGGTGATTTGGTGACAGCTCATTTTTAACAACAAAAAACAAAAAAAGGGAAGCCGTGATGAGAGAGAGATTGGCAATCCCTTTATAAAAAGTCATATTATTTTTCAATTTATTCACCCGCTCTTTACAGTAAATGAGAAACAATAAAGTGAAACTTCCATCAGTGGGGGTTTTCCTTCATCCAGCCCTAATGGGTAGTCCGTTCTAATGTCTTAACTACTCTAACGTCAACGATTAGAGACAGTACAAGCTCAATCTATTGGTTACAATTTCCAGATTAATTTTATAGAAAAATAAGATATGAAGCAACTAAATAGTTTATGAAAATTCCGCCATATAATTTGGGTCTCTAGTTCTATTAAATTATGGTCACCAATATCCTGGTTTGGAGACACTTTTTCCCCTCAGATAAACTATTCTATTTTCGTAATCACTCAAATTTCCCCAGCATCTTTCGACCCCTTTAGCCATTTTCTATGATGTTCATGGCAAAACACTGTAAACTTTTTCAATTATTTACCGATAATAATAGTAAACTATGGTAAAATTTATATAAAAATGAAATATATGAGGTGATATTACTAGATGAAGAAAACTATTGTTCGTACTCTATCGACAACCGCACTTTTTTCGACACTGTTTGCCGGTTCTGCCCTCGCCGATACATACAAAGTCCAGAAAGGTGACAGCCTATCGAAAATTGCCTCGAAATATAAGACAAGTGTCAATGAAATCAAGACGCAAAATGGGTTGACATCCGATTTAATTTATGAAAACCAGATTCTGCAAATTAACTCTGCACCAGCGTCTGCAACCGTACAAGCTGTCCAACAAACCACCTATACCGTTGTAAGCGGTGATGCCCTAATCAAAATTGCCAACCGTTACAATGTTACCGTCGGTGAGCTGCAGCAGTGGAATAATCTGAGCAGCACGCTGATTCTTGTCGGACAAGTACTGAAGGTGTCCGCTCCCGGCCAAACTGTGACCGTAACGGCACCAAAGCCAGCACCAACACCGCCGGCACCCGTGACTCCGCCACCGACAACAACCACTCCAGCACCGCAAACTCCTACAAGTGAGTATACCATCAAAAGCGGTGACAACTTAAGCAAAATCGGCGTGCAATTTGGGATGACCGTGCAGCAGTTGAAGACGTTGAATAATCTAACTTCCGACATGATTTATATCGGACAGAAATTGAAGGTTACTGGGCAGACGACAACACCTATACAGCCACCGGCAACGACCACTCCACCTGTCAATGTGAGTGAATATGTTGTACAAAGCGGTGATACTCTCGGAAAAATTTCCGTACAATATAACATGTCCGTTCAGGATTTGAAATCGCTCAACAATCTTACTTCTAATATGATATTTATCGGGCAAAAACTGAAGGTGTCAGGCACCACGGTAGCTCCACCAACGACTAATTTTGCGACGCAAATGGTCAGTGTGGCTAAAAGCTTAATAGGGACGCCATATGTTTGGGGCGGCAGCACTCTTTCCGGTTTCGATTGCAGCGGGTTCATTTATTACGTAGCGAACCAAGCAGGCACGAAAATCGGCCGCTATTCCGCAGCAGGCTATTACGATCGCAGTTACTACGTAGACCAGCCTAAGGTCGGCGACCTCGTATTCTTTGAAAATACATATCAAAAGGGGATCTCCCATGTTGGTATCTATCTTGGCGATAATCAATTCATCCACGCCGATGAAAAGTACGGCATCATGATTTCCAATCTAAAAAGCACGTACTATACCGCCCACTTTTCTGCGTTTAAGAGACTCTATTAGAAATATATGCCAGCCAGCCCTCTATTTGAAGGCTGGCTATTTATTTTCAAATGCTTGTATAACAGTTTAATAGTTTGACAATAATGATGATAGTTCCATAATCAAGGGGGAAAGTTGATGGAGGAAAATAAATTGTTATTGTCTGAGTTTGCCAATGAAGATGGATTCGAGCTTAACAGCTATCTTACCCAGTTATTTGAATATTTCTCTTCTCTACCAAAAAGTAAAAACACAAATACCGAGCCAGCCCCGTAATTGCGAGGGCTGGCTTTTGAGAGTGTTCGATGGGGAGAAACGGGTAAAATGGAGATCTCGACGGGTAAATTGGGCAAACTGACGGGTAAATCCTGATTTTTGACGGGTATTGGACTTCTATTAGACAATACCCACTTCCATACTACTAAAATTGTCCTTTAGATCATCTCTATTGGACAAAACTCACCACCGAACCACTTAAATTGTCCTTTAGATCATCTCTATTGGACAATACCCACCACCTTACCACTTAAATTGTCCTTTAGATCATCTCTATTGGACAATACCCACCACCTTACCACTTAAATTGTCCTTTAGATCATCTCTATTGGACAATACCCATCACCAAACCGCTAAAAACAATATCATGACAGCACAAACGATTAAAATTACAACGGTCATCACCTTTCCCTCTTATGTCAAGCCAACTTAAAAGCACGTACTATACCGCTCACTTTTCGACATTTAAGAGACTCTATTAGAAATATACGCCAGTCCTCTAATTGAAGGCTGGCTGTTTATTTTCAAATTCTTGTATAACAGTTTAATAGTTTGATAATAATGATGATAGTTCCATAATCAAGGGGGAAAGTTAATGGAGGAAAATAAATTGTTATTGTCAGAGTTTGCTAATGAAGAGGGATTTGAGCTTAACAAGTACCTTACCCACTTGTTTGACTATTATCTAAAACGATCAACTGCTGGAAAATCGAATACCGAGCCAGCCTCGTAATACGAGGGCTGGCTTTTTTGGACTGAATCACTTTATATATGAGTAATGACCGATGGCATTTGTCGAAATATGCCTATTCAGAACAATGATTGTCCATTTTTCGACTAAACCCAATGGGAATTTACCCTTAAATTTTAAAAATTTGTATATTAAAAAAGTGTTTTCTGCTATTATATCATTGGCTGTATTTACTCTCTAACTGAATAAATTATATGATTCTTAAAATTGCGTTCTAAATGTGGAATGATAATCTATCAAAATTCTATGTGAACGAAACATTTTTTGTCGAATACTCGTCTATTATTTCGGTTAGGAATCATCTATCATTTCATATTAATGTTCAATCATCTGAGGAGGAATTACCTGTTATGAGTTCAAGAACAGAAAGAAAGAAAAAAAAGCCCACATGGCTAAAAGTTTTATTATCAATCATTGTGATATTAATATTTGCAGCAGGTGCTTATGCTTATATGGTTTATCACTCCCTAACAAGCGCTGTGGAAACAATGCACAGTCCCCTCGATAGAGAAAAATCAGATAAACGTACCGAACAGGTGTCATTGAAGCAGGCTCAGCCATTTTCAGTTTTATTATTGGGTGTTGACCAACGAAAGAACGACCGGGGCCGATCTGATTCCATTATCGTGATGGCCGTTAACCCTAATACTAACTCTGTTAAGATGCTAAGTATTCCACGTGATACACGGACTGAAATCGTTGGGAAAGGGACAGTAGACAAAATCAACCACGCTTACGCATTTGGCGGTGCTAAAATGTCTCTTGATACAATCGAAAAATTCCTAGATATCCCGATTGATTATTATGTACAAGTTAACATGGAAGGATTTAAGGATATTGTTGATGCTGTTGGTGGGGTAACGGTACAAAACGACTTAGATTTTTCATATGAAGGTTCTCACTTTCCTAAAGGAGAATTAACACTAAAAGGTGAAAGGGCCCTAAGATACTCTCGAATGCGTCATGAAGATCCTCGTGGAGACTTCGGTAGACAACAGCGTCAACGCCAAATTATTCAAGGTGTTATCCATGAAGGTGCAAGCTTAAGCTCGTTAACAAATTACAGTGACATCTTTTCTGCTTTAGGAAATAACGTAAAAACCAACTTGACATTTAATGAGATGGTAACCATTCAAAGTAAATATCGAGATGCAGGCAATTCAATTGAACAAATTCCAGTAAATGCAAAAGGTACTATGATTGATCGTATCTCTTACCAGTTGGTTTCAGATGAGGAAAAAGCGAGACTTCATCAGGTTTTAGCGGAACAGTTGGAGCTTAAAAAGTAATAAAACTGGAGACAGGTCTATTAAAGGAAGCTCGCCGCTTGGTGGGCTTCTAAGGTCTATTTACGGGACATTATTCATCAAAAGGGACAGCATTTCGACAGTGAAGCTTATGCACGAGGCATCCCTAGCGCACTAATGACGGATAGGAAAGTAATCCTTTCCTATAGGCAAATAAAAACCAGAATAAAGGACAGCTAAAAAAGTCCATTATTCTGGTTTTTCCATGTGGGTTATATACTTAATCTTCAACAGGTTTAACACCTGGACTAAAGATATAAGGGGATGATAGATTCCTGATATATATTATATTATTATCATTTTCTTAGAAAGCTTTTATAAACAAACCCTCTAACAAAATTTGGGAGTATTCTTACAGAACCTCTGAGAAAGATATTTGTAATAAATTGTTTTTTATCGATAAAATTCATTTTTAAAAATTCCTGTTGCAATTCAACATCTTTTACCAGGTATTTGAATCCTCCACGCCTTTTAAACATATCGCTTCCAGCGCGGGCAAACACTAATATTTCAGGCATATTTACAATCTTTGCATTTCTATTTAACATTCTTACCCATAAATAATAATCTTCGTTCCATAAAAAAGGTTTATAATTCCCCGCCTCTAAAACAGCACTCTTACGATACATTACTGTCATATGATTTAGCGGGTTCCTTTTTTTAGCATACTGAACGACCTCTTCGTATGTGGTTGGGACTTTTCGAATAGAATTGATTTCATCTGGATTATGTTCAAATTCCCCTATCCATGAGCCTAAAACCTGCACATCCGGATGGTTGACCATAAAATTGACTTGTTTTTCAAATCTATTTGGATGGGATATATCATCCGTATCCATTCTGGCAATTAAATCGAAGGTACATTTTTCGACCCCTATTTCCAAAGCTTTTCCCAGGCCCATATTTGTTTCCAATTGAATCAACTTTATTATCCCAGGGTAAGAATTTTGAAATTCTTCTAGTACTTTGTTTAATTCTGATGTTAGCACCCCATCTTGGATTATAACGATCTCATCAGGTTTTAAAGATTGATTAATCGTACTTTTTATTGCTTCAAGTAAAAATTGTGGATCTTCTTTACTGTAAACTGACATTAATACAGAAAACTTCAAATGGAACAACTCCAAAATAGATATCTATTTGCTTTACAATTATTTTAATCATTTACCATCTTATAAACCTTTTCCTTTAATCCCTTTAACCGCATCCATTATCCCTTTATTAATCATTTTAAAACGAAGGTACCCTTGTTTCGCCAATAAAGGATAAACAAGGTATTTTATCGGTAAAAGAATAACATATTTCATTTTAAAATTTTTGGGGACATAGGACCTGAACAGCAACTTTAACGTATTTCTAAATTGATAATAATGTCGAACCGGAGAAGGTATCCCTATCTTTATTCCAAGGAAATTTATCCGATCATCTCCTAATCGATGAGCAAGTTTGACATCCTGTGCAATAAAGGTAGAATAACCTTTTTCTTTAGCCCTCCAACACCATTCATAGTCGACTAAATCTATAAATAGGTCACTTTCCATATTTCCAATCGTTACTAATGCCTCACGAGAAATAAGGGAACCTGAACTCAAGGTTTGTTCAACTTCAATTATCATTTCATTATTTTCACCATAGTTATGATATACATTTTCCTCTGATTTATCTCGATTGAAGGCCAAAGGACCTATACATGCGACCTTAATATCTTTTTCAGTTAAACGATTATGGTGAGCTAACAATCTTTCAGTTGTATGATCTAGCAGCTTACTATCTTGATCGAGAAGCAAGAAGGCTTCAAAACCATGGTCAAGAGCCCACTCTAAACCTTGGTTCTGCGCCTCAGCTATCCCAAGATTTGTCTTATTGGAAATGACATGCAGGCTGTAGCTTTCTTGAAAATTCATGACCTCTTTTTGCAGGGAATCCAAGGTAGAATTATCAACAATACATATTTCTTTAACCTGTTTAATGATTGATTTAACATTTTCATTAAATTCAATTATGTCAGGATTATAAGTAACAATAATTGCACATGTTTCACTTAAACCTAAACCGGCTTTAGTCATTTGCTATTTTTCCTTTCCTGCCTAAGACACCGTCCATTATTCCTTTTCTAATATATTTAAACCTAATCCGTTTAGGATTAATAAAGAAAGGATAGACAAATAGATCAATTGTTCTTTCGATGAGCACTCTGACTTTCCAATACTTTGGCACATAGCCCTTTCTTAACAGGAGCAACGAATTTCTAAACTGATAATAATGTCTGATTGGAGAAGGGATTAGTAAATTATAAACATTAAATAATTTTTTGTTCTTTTGGCCGACCATATGACCCATTCGAGCTTTTTTGTTAGTAAAGACTCGATATCCGAATTTCCTTGCTCTCCAGCACCATTCAAAATCAACTAAATCGATAAATAACGTTTCATCCATTAAACCAATTTGCTGAACTGCGTCACTTATTAATAATTTCCCTGAACTAATAATCGCATCTTTCTCGACAAAATCAGTTGTCAAACTTACCCCTTTGTTCAATAAGGGAGTATATACCGCTTCTGATTCTTTGTTGTAGATTTCTGGACCGAGACACGCTACTTTAATTTCTAAGCTATTAAGATATTGGAAGCCTCTAGAGAGTTCTTCGACCAAATTTTGTGGTGGATTACTATCCTGGTCCAATAACAAGACACCGTCAAATCCTAGGTCGATTGCCTTCTGAATTCCGATATTTTGGGCTGCGCCAATTCCTTTATTTTCACCTAGTAAAATAAATTCAATTTTATCTTGATATTCCTTGCCATTAATAAAGTCCATCTTCAGTGGTATTTCACTATTATCAACGATTAGTAATTGATCGACCTGTGAAGCGATTGAGTCGATGTTTAATGGAAACTCCTCCATATTTGGGTAATAACAAACCACAACCGCACAAACCCTAAATTTCTTTTCCACCAACTAAAACCTCATTTGTTAAATATTTTTCGAGTGAGTTCAAAACTAAAATGACTAATATATGGGTTGAATCAAAAATATACGGATTCGTCAGTGCATACACCAAATAGGATAAATATAAAACGTAGGTTATTTTATTCCTCCAAAAGAAAAGGATAAATACAATATTCGTTAAAATATAAAGCAAGAAGTATAATATTCCTACCTGATTAAGAACATAAAAAGTTTGGAGTTCAAAATAAATATTATTTGTGTAGTCGCGGTAAGGAGTCTTCTTGGAAAGAACATTTCCAACACCTTGACCTAATAATAAAGTTTGCGGCGATTCACTTAAATTGTCCATTAACACTTCTACCTGATCAAAACGAGCCGGCAGTGAATATTCCGATTTTCGTACGATTGTTTCTTCAACATATTTAAACGTTTGAAAACCGATGAGCGCTAGAAATACAACCAAAGTAGAAACAACGATATAAAATCTTTTCCGCTGTTTAAACAGGGAGGAAAAAGTGGAAATAATTCTTTTTCGATAATATATAGCACTGTATACAATAAAAAAGAAGATAATGGCTAGCATGAAGGCAAAATTGCCCGCGATCATGGTTCCACCAAATAATATAAGTGGAATGATAATCTTTAACCGTTTCGTTTTTATAGAAAAAAGACTGATTAGAAAGGCAATTGGCAGGATTGGATTCCCTTTTATCTGAATTCTGTAGTAAAAGCCATTATAAGTGTAAATATCCCCTACACCCAGTTCAATCACAAGGTTTCGAATATGAGTGGCAAAATTGGCATCAGCTAATAACACAATATAAATTTCAAAGCCAATTAAAAATAAACTGTGAAGGACAGCAAGAACGATAAAGCTATCCAAAAAGAATTTTTTCCTGGGCATAAAGAAAACGACTAATAATAACACCAAAATAATTAAAAATCGGATCGCCAAGCCTGCACTATTGTGCTGAATGAATACAGAATACATAAACAAAAGCATTAAACTTACTACATTTATCAAGAAGAGGACTTTTATCCCTTTCTTACTTCTACTAATTTTTTTCCAGATTGGAATGATCGAAAAAACAAATATCAATACTAAACTGATGCTAATTAAACCGGAAATTTTCACAAAAGGAAATTGCCGAGTAATAGCAAATACACAAATAACAAATGAAAGATAAGATAATATTGGCAAGGCTTTTAAAAACCATTCATTCCTCTTGATCATTAAGCTCTCCCTTATGTATGAAAAATTTGAGTATGGGACTTCTCATTCGGTAGAAATCTATTTCAAACAATTTTAAGGACCCATTTTATTGGGCCCCTATTTTTAATTTGATTTAAATTATCTTGCTCCACTCCCAGTTAAACAAACCTTAATGGTTTTAAAAATAATCATTATATCAAGCATAATGCTAAGTTTTTTTATATAATAACGATCAAACTCCAACTTTTCTTTTGGTGAAATATCATAACCACCATTTACTTGAGCCCACCCTGTAAGTCCAGGTTTAACAGCTAATCTATCAACGAATCCAGGTATTTCTTTATTAAATTGGGTTGTGAAAATGGGCCTCTCCGGTCTAGGGCCAACTAAACTCATTTCCCCCTTTAAAATATTGATAAATTGAGGAATCTCATCAATTCTAGTTTTTCTAATAAATGCCCCAATCTTTGTAACACGTGCGTCATTTATTTCTGCCCATTGTGCACCGTGCTTTTCTGCATCTATACCCATTGATCTTAGCTTAATTACATTGAAATTAACACCATTTAAACCCACTCTTTCTTGAGTAAAGAAAACGGGTCCTGGCGTTTCGAGTTTAATTAATACAGCAAATAATAACATAATAGGAGAAGAAATGAGTAGACCCAAAATTGAAAATAGGATATCTGAAAACCTTTTAATAAAAAAATAAAAAGTTCTATTCTCTTCTCTCTGGTAATAATTAATTGCTATTTGGGGGCTAATTTTGTGTTTGACCATGTCAAATGACTCTTTCGTTTCCATTGAGATACACTCTCCCTCAGAAATTAACAATCTACCTTTTAAGTAGAATTTTTACAATAAACAATATTTAGCATGTTAAATACCAATTCTTCATTATGCGTAAATTCAATTACAGTCTTTATTTTTAATAGGATATAGGTCACTTTCAATTTCAATAGAACGGAATAATATAATTTTAACAACTAACTCGTGTTTCAATTGTGAATTTCGTCACAATTGATTGCTATTTTTTTATCGAAATTTCCATTTTACTAGAAATTTTGTTCATCTTATAATATATCAAACTTCCACAAAAAAACAAAAGGTTTTTTGGAAATTTTCTTTGTTACTACCGTGTATTTTTCTATTTTAATATTATCAATTTTCATAACATTTTAATATCAACGGATTATCTTTTTTTGAAGAGTTTAACAAATAAAACAACTCTCCTTAAAAACCATAAAGGAAGGCATCCTGTTTCATTGTATTTTCCTATTATCAAATCCAGTAGGAATTTGACTCTGCTATTTTCCTTTATTGTCATGGTTCAGACATACGCTAACTATTATTGAAGAACTGAAGGGCTACCTAGACAGTCCTAAAACTTTTTCATATGCATTAAATGTTAACTCAGCAGCTTTGCTGTATGAATATTCACTTAAATATTCACTAGGCAGATTCACTCTTTCCTTATTTAGAGCTCTTAGTATTGCTTGTTCGATTGACCATGGATCATAAGGATCACAAATTTCACCAAATTTATCGAATTGATAATATTTTACTGGACAGTATTCAATCGAAGAAACAACAATGTTACACCCTGAAGTAAGTGCCTCGAGGCTAGATAAGCCGGGGGACTCGCGAAATGATGGAAGCAGATGAACAGAAGCTTTCTTATATAAATTAAATATTTCATCATGGTTAATCTGGTCAATAAAATACACATTGCCTCTTTTATTTGCTAACTTTCTAACAAATTGATTATATTTCTCGTTTTGAACTCTCCCAACAAAGACGATTGGGATATCCGGATAGTTTTCTAACGCTTTAATGACATTAGCCTGATTTTTGGTCGGTTCAATCCGCCCAACTTCCAATACAAATTTGTCTAAATTGATGATTTCATGAATTGAATTTGATTCATTACCTGTGGCTTTAACATCAACAGCATTTGGTATTACCATGGTTTTTTCATCTAATCGATTTAAACCAAACTCTTTTTCTAAAATAGCGAGCTCCTCATGGGAGTTAGGAAGCAATCCGTCAACCAGCTCTAGGACACGCCTACGTCTTTCTATGTAACTTTTACTTCCAAATTGATCACTATTATTGGCCATTTTCCCTATTAGGTTTTTGAAATGGAAAAAGCTATCCTTAAATAAAGACCTTTTCTTATTTATATTATTTAAATTAAACCTATTTGTGAGGAATGTATGAAAAATGGAGTGTGAAAGGTCCCAATATATCGTCGAAAGTACTACCTTTTTGCTATATTTTCCACACAATTCTACGTATTTTAACGTTTCATCGATTGTTTGAAGATTGAAAACATGCACGATATCCGAATCCTTATGCTGTTCAAAATCCTTTTCATTCAAAGCTAATTCAATTCTTACGTTATAATCCTTTTCTAAAAATTCCTTTGTCTTTAACATTTGAACGGTATCCCCACCCTGTCGGGTAAGAGCATCATGTCTCGTTGCAAATAATATTTTCAATTGTTTCATCGATTGTTACATCCAATCCCTATTTATTTGTTTTCATGAATAAAATCCGTCTAAGTATAAAGGCAACCATAAAAAAGTATAAAATATACGTTATGCTATATGAATAGGTAACACCGATCAACCCAAAATATTTAATAAACACGATTGAAAGAGTGGTAAACGTAAACGAATAAAATAATTCTGTCATGATTACGTGTTTTGTCATTTCCTTTACCACCATATTAAAGGAGATTAACCAGCTAGCAATTTTAAAAAAGTCTCCAATTAACTGAAATAAAAATAACTGTTTCATTTCGAGAAACTCATTTGAATACAAAATGATAATGATAAAATCTTTTAGAAAATAGATTAGAATTAGCATTACTGTCAAAACGGGTATGATGATTTTATAGCCACTAAGTATTTCTTTTCTTAATAGGAAATCATCCTTTATTTCTGATAATCTGGGCAAATAATATATACTTAATGTCATGGTGATTAACATTAAATAGGTATCGGATATTTTCCCAATACTTTGCCAATAACCTGCATCTCTCATGGATAATGTATCCGTTATATAATTTCTTACAATAATATAAGATACAGGGGCTGTTACCACATGGACTAGTGCCATGATTGTATATTTTGAGTAGCTTTTAATCGTATCCCGTTCTATTTTCATAAGCCTTAATTCTCTAAACCAACTTTCCTTAAAAATTAAGGAGATGGTGATAAAAATAATAAGGGTTTGAGAAATGACAAAGGAATACAATGCCCCATTTAGGCCCCATTTGATTGTAAGTAATAAAGAAATCCCCAAACTAAATAAGCTTGACAAAACGTTTATTATCGTAAATTTCCTAATATTTTTCATTCCATTTACTATAGCCAATAAGATGCTATTAATGGAATAAAAAATAATTAACACCCCTATTGAAATAAATAACTTTGAAAAAGAAGCATCGTTCAATAGCATAATGGAAAGTGACTTATTAAAAACCACAACCAATATGCCGGTCAATAATGATGCCCAGAAAGCGATAGTAAAAGCAGCATTAATATATATTTTTTGTTTTTTGGTATCATCTGAATAGAAAGAAGTAAATTTCGTTACACCTTGGTTTATGGCTCCATTACTTAAATTAGAGATAATAGAGAAAAAGTTTTGAAGTTGTCCAATTTGTGCTATACCTGCAGGACCTACATACAAGGCAATTACTTTATTTACAACAAATCCAGTGATAATTCGGATCATCGTGGCTATTGAAGAGAGAATACTTGTTTTTATTAAATTCATAATTTATCCCTTTTTAGTTGTCTGATAAAATTTCGTTGTCACTCAACTTTGATTGGTGTGTATTTTTTTCTATATTATGATAAAATCATCCCAATTTATCCTAACATTTATTTTCCCTTCATACAAAAGATAGAAGAAACCTGTATTCATTAGTTGTGAACACAGGCTTTAAGCCACTTTATGAATCAATCTTTATTTAAAGTATACTGGTTTTTAAAGTAATTTTGATATTCCCCACTAATGATTTGCTCCCACCACCACATGTTATCTAGATACCAGTCAATAGTTTGGGCAATCCCTGTCTCAAATGTGTAAGTTGGCTTCCAACCTAACTTCTCCAATTTAGTAGGGTCGATCGCGTAGCGCTTGTCATGTCCTAAACGATCGGCTACAAATTCAATTAACTCTTCTGACTTTCCTAATGTGTTAATAATGGTTTTAACCACTTCTAAATTTGTTCGCTCATTATGTCCACCGACATTATAAACCTCTCCATTCAGACCGTCATGGAGGACAAGGTCGATTGCCGAACAATGATCGAGAACATGCAGCCAATCACGGATGTTTTTCCCGTCACCATAGACAGGCACCTTTTCATCATTTAAAACGCGAGAAATCGTTAAGGGAATTAACTTCTCTGGAAAATGGAAAGGTCCATAGTTATTGGAACAACGAGTGATATTGACTGGTAGCCCAAATGTTTCGTGGTAAGCCCGCACTAAGAAATCGGATGACGCCTTACTGGCACTGTATGGACTATTTGGTTGTAATGGTGTTTCTTCTGTAAAGAATGTCGTTGGGTCAAAATCCAATTCACCGTATACTTCATCTGTTGATACATGAACAAATTTTGTCACACCAATCTGTTTGGCTGCATCTAGTAACACCTGAGTTCCTAATACATTGGTACGAACAAAAATTTCTGGTTCCGTAATCGAGCGATCGACATGGCTTTCGGCCGCAAAGTGCGCGACATAATCAAATTTTTCCTTTTCAAATAAGGAGATGATGGCCTCACGATCAGCAATATCTGCTTTCACAAAATGATAATTTTCTTTCTTTTCTATTTCTCGATGCTTCGTTAAATCACCCGCATAGGTTAATAAATCTAGATTATAAATATCATAGTGTGGGTATTTGTTGACCATATATTGAACAAAGTTCCCCCCAATGAACCCTGCTCCTCCGGTTACAAGAATCTTTTTTCTTGTCATGATTTCACCTCATGTAGTAATTGCTTTATATAATGATTTAATGAATCCTGCCAGCTCGGTAATGGGGCAAAGCCATTGTCAATTAATTTTCGCTTAGACATCCGCGAGTTTTTTGGACGAATGGCCCTTGTAGGATATTCTTCCGTTGTAATTGAATTTACTTTTACCTTCTTACCTGCTAAGTGGAATATTTCTTTGGCAAATTCAGCCCAGCTACAAAATCCTTCATTTGTTGCATGATACACGCCATATCGATCCGTTTGGATCATATCGAGCAATAAGCGTGATACATCCAACGTATTCGTAGGGGAACCAACTTGGTCACCGACAACATTTAACTCTGCGCGAGTTTCCGCTAACTTTAGCATGGTTTTGACAAAGTTGTTTCCATTGATACCAAAAACCCACGATATCCGGACAATGAACGATTTCGTTAATAGCGACTGCACTAGTTTCTCCGCTTCCGATTTGGTCTGTCCATAATATCCCACAGGGTTCGGTACGTCCGTTTCTTCAAAAGAAGACTCTCCCGTTCCTTCAAAAACATAATCCGTACTTATAAACATAAACTTTGCCTTTATTTCTTTTGCCGCTTCGGCTAAGTACTTCGTACCGTTAACATTCACATTCCAGCAAGTTTCTTTATCGTCTTCTGCCTTATCGACGGCTGTATAGGCTGCACAATGGATAATGGCATCAGGATTGATTTTTTTCACATACTGATAGACTGACCGTTCATCCGTTATATTCAACTCTTTCGAACCAACACCAATCATGTCAAACCCGCGGCCTTTCCCTTCACGGACAACATCAAAGCCGAGTTGCCCTGTATAACCGGTCACTAAAATTTTCATCGTTTACTCTCCAACTATAAAGTTATTCTCTGCCTCTACAAGGAGTGGTGCCTTTTCATCTTTGGCTGATAAAACCGGCGTAATCTCCATCGGCCACTCAATTCCAATGGCAGGATCATTCCAGATGATGCCTCGATCACACTCTGGTGCGTACAGCTCGTCCACTTTATATTGCACTTCTGCATCTTCCGTTATGGTCATAAATCCATGGGCAAATCCTTTGGGGATTAATAACTGCTTTTTATTCTCTGCACTTAACTCAATGCCAAACCATTTCCCGTAAGTTGGGCTCCCTTTGCGAATATCGACCGCAACATCAAAGATAGATCCCTTCGTACATCTTACAAGCTTTGTTTGGGCTTTAGGATTTAACTGATAGTGCAAACCTCTTAACGTTCCCTTTGCTGCCGAAAAGGATTGATTATCCTGAACAAACTTTATATTAATCCCTGCTTCTTCAAACATTGCTTCACTATACGTCTCCATAAACCAGCCGCGGTGATCACCGAATACTTTTGGTTCAATTATTTTTACTCCTGGAAGGAAGGTTTCCACTACATTCAACTCATAACACCTCTTAATTAGTACTTTATACTGCCATTTGCAACTTTTAATAGATATTGACCATAACCAGTTTTGGAGAATTTCTCTCCCGATTCAATCAATTCGTCGATGCCAATCCATCCATTAATGAAGGCAATCTCCTCTGGTGCAGCTATTTTAATCCCTTGATGATCCTCAATAGTTTTCACAAAATTGGTTGCTTCTACTAAACTTTGATGTGTTCCCGTATCCAACCAAGTAAAACCACGTCCAAGAAGTTCTACATCCAGTTCACCCATTTGTAAATAAGCTTCATTCACCGAGGTAATCTCCAATTCTCCGCGTGGAGATGGTTTAACATTTTTCGCGATATCGACAATCCGATTGTCATAAAAGTATAATCCAGTGATTGCATAATTTGACTTTGGTACTTCTGGCTTTTCTTCCACGCTTAATACTTTGCCATGCTCATCAAATTCAACCACACCAAATCGCTCTGGATCCTGAACATGGTACCCAAATACGGTCGCTCCACTTTCCTTTTGTGATGCCCGTTGGAGTATTTTCCGTAAACCACTACCATAGTAAATATTATCCCCTAAAATCATGGCAACCGAATCAGTTCCGATAAACTCTTCCCCAATTAAAAAAGCCTGAGCTAATCCATCCGGGCTTGGCTGGATTTTGTATTCAAGATTGATCCCAAATTGAGAGCCGTCCCCTAACAATGCTTCAAACCTTGGAGTATCTTCTGCAGTTGAAATAATTAAAATGTCACGAATACCTGCAAGCATTAAAGTTGATAGAGGATAAAAAATCATCGGTTTGTCATATATCGGCAATAACTGTTTGCTTGTAACCATAGTAAGAGGGTATAGACGTGTCCCACTACCCCCAGCTAAAATTATTCCTTTCATCTCACACCTCAATTTATTTTTATAAGAAATCTTCCTTCTTTAACATTTCATTCATTTTATATTTCTTTGATCAACATCGATCATTGCAAAACAAAAGTATTATATCACAATTAGTGTTAAAATTTTTATTTTCACCTAATATTTCACAATTCAACCTTAAGTTCCATTACCCATATTTTCGTTAAAAATGTATTTACTTTCTTTTTTCTGCTTATAAAAGAAAGTAAAATGAATAAGCAAAAGCCATTCAAACCAAAACTATATCGTTCGTACAATTATTTTTAGAGGCTACCAATAAAAAATAAAAAGAGTGACAGGGCACTCTTTCTGTTAATAGATTAATAGGTTATCTTTTCTCTTTGCGTTTTTACATTAGACGATCCTATCATCTCTTTTATGATCATCACTTTTAATATCTTAAAAGACAAAAGGAAAGTTCATACTTATGAATGCTCATATCCATTCGGATTTGCCCGTTGCCATCTCCATGAATCCCGACACATTTCATCAATTCCTTTTTCAGCTTTCCACCCGAGTTGAGTTTTCGCTTTTTCTGGATCAGCATAGCATACCGCTACGTCCCCAGGTCTTTTTTCAACAATTTGGTAAGGAATATGCCTATCAGAGGCTTTCTCAAAAGCTTTAACCATTTCCAGAACACTATAGCCTTTTCCAGTACCAAGATTATATTCCTCTACCCCATTACCATGAATTGTTTTTTCTAGTGCTTTCAAATGACCTTTTGCGAGGTCAACGACATGTATGTAATCACGAACGCCCGTCCCATCAACTGTTGGATAGCCCTCTCCAAAAATAAGCAAACTCTCTAGTTTACCAACAGCCACTTGAGTAATAAATGGCATTAAATTGTTTGGAACTCCATTGGGGGCTTCCCCGATTCTGCCACTTTCGTGTGCACCAATTGGGTTAAAATATCGAAGCAATGCTATACTCCAACTTTCATCGGCAATATGCAAATCGCGAAGAATTTCTTCAATCATCAGCTTCGTCCGTCCGTATGGGTTCGTGGCACTAAGTGGAAAGTCTTCTGCAATCGGCATGCGTTCAGGCATACCATATACGGTCGCGGAAGAGCTAAACACAAGATTTTTCACTTCATACCTTTTCATCATTTCACAAAGCATTAGCGTTCCAGTAATATTATTATGATAATAATGCAATGGGATTGATACAGATTCTCCCACTGCTTTTAGGCCAGCAAAATGAATAACAGCCTCAATTTTGTTTTCGAAAAATACCTTTTCAAGCCCCTTTTGATCAAGTAAGTCTGTCTCGTAAAATTTAAAATCCCTACTTGTAATCTCGTTAACACGTATTAACGCTTCTGGTTTACTGTTAGAAAAATTATCAACGACAATAATTTCATAGCCCGCATTCAATAGCTCTACACATGTGTGACTTCCAATATAACCAGCACCACCAGTAACTAATATAGCCATGGACAAGTACCTTCCCTATTTTTATTTTATTGATATTTCACTCATTCTTTCAAATTGGGGATTATGCTTTAGCCCCAAATTTCACACTTATTTTAATCCTATTAAATTACCAATTCGTTATACTGAATCTTCAAAAACAGGAATAATGACCCACTTTATAATAACAATAAAAGATAAAACATGCAGTATTTTCTAATGAAAAAATCCTTTGAAGTCCTAATAGCCCTAATCCATCTCTTCTATTAAAATTTCAGGAGGAGTGAGATTGAGATATGGAGATTCATCAGTTACCAAGCCAGTCCTAATATAAGGGTAAGCTTTTTCTCTGGTTTGGGGAGTAGTGTGATAGGGGACGGAAAAATGGGGACTTCGACGAGTAAACTAGAAAAGTTGACGGGTAAATCCTGATTTTTGACAGCTAGGGTTGGTAACTGAATGCCAATTAATTGAGTATTGGACAAGGAATAAGAGATTGTCGCTAAAAATTATGAGGATAACGGAAATTATCGCACTGAAAAGATTAAACAACTAATATTCCTGACGCCTTGCTCTCCCTTCAAATCCTACATAATTCTTGACCACTTTCAAGTACCATAGTATAAAAAAGCTGCTTATTAAATTCTATAATTACACTAGCATGTATTAACTTTTTTAGTATATCATCCGCTGTTTGAGTTGTATATTGGTAAATTCACAACCAATATTAGACAAAAAAATACCGCATTGACGTTTCCTTCATCCATGCGTTTTACTCTGGTAATTTAAAACTTAACGTTCGGCAACATTATCAGTAGTTTCAGAGACTATTAGTCTTCAAAAGAGGACGATGAAACTAATTGTAAAAATGCAAAAGAGGAAGAACCCCCAAAAAGAAATGATGTATTCCTTTGTCGGCCGGTCAAATTTCCATTCGATAAAAGTGCCAATAATACGGTAAAGTAAATGAAAATAATATTTTTGTTTTTTCAAAGTCATACCAGGCAGTAACAATAGAGGAAAAGAAAAATACGATGATAAGACCTAGTTCCACTCTTTTATGCAGGTTTTTCACTCTTAGATAAAAGCCTTTTGGTTTGATTATTTTTAATTTTTTGCGTAAGACGAACTCAAAAAGCAAAATAAACAACATCCAAGGAATCAAATACAGTAGTAAACTTTTTAAATCTATGCGTGGTTACCTTCACTTTAATTGAATTTTTTCAAAGTACTTCTTCAATGTTTGAGCTTTTTCCTTCTTTCCAATCCTCCCCCTCCTCTAATAGCGATTTTTTGGGTATAATAAAGGAATATGGATTTTTTTAACGTGTTTACTGTTTTTTCTTTATAAAAAACGGTTTATGATATTGATTTTTCAAAAGGAGTTGCGACTTTGATGGGTCGGCCTCCATATTTACTTTTTTCAAAAAGGGGGTTGTTGCCTTGGAATTGACACCTACTAATCAACTGATAGAAAGCCTGGCAGCTGAGCTTGGCGAGCTTTTGCATCCAAATACGGTCGAAGATGCCAAGCTTGTGCAAAAAGGCTTGATGCTGTATCGGCAAGGAATGGTTACACAATTACATATTGGGGATGATTCGGTCACGGCGACGGTGCAGGACGTGACACCAGCTAAGGTGCGGCTTGACCTCAACTTTTTGTCGGTAAGTGAGTGCTCGTGCCCGACAGATGACCTGTGCCGTCATCAGCTGGCGGTGTTTTTCAGTGCCTATGCCCGATCTGGGGTGGGCAGTGTTGGCGACTGGGTGACGGAATGGCGTGAGCCGATTCGTGAGCAGAAGGCGGTTGCGGGCTGGGGCATGCAGGCAGCAAAGGATTTGATCAAGGCAAACGGGGTGTTGAAGCCGGAATACAGCCGCTGGGTGCACTCGTTTGAGTTGAGTTTTGATACGCTGCTTGCCTCGAAAAAGTACACAAGTCCTTATGTGATTCCTGAGTTGTTCGCGATTTACGAGCGGCGGATTCATGCAAGTGCCCCTGTGAAGCAGGAATGGCGCCTGCTATATGAGTTGGTTGGGATTGTTGTATCTTTCCGAAAGCTGGCTGTTCTGAGTGAGCAGCTCGGCCATAATGAGGATGTTGTCAAACGAGCTTATCTTCATTTGTTCCAAAATATGATGGATGATGCCGAGGAGCTTGTGGGGAAAATTGGGGTGCAGACGACGCCCTTCGCCTTTGATGAGTTTATCGAGAAATTAAAGGACGATGCGTTTGAGTTGTTGACGGCTGCGAACGGGGTCGAGTATGAACGGATTTATTTGTATCGCTTGTTGTGGGTTCATTTTTTCAAAAAAAAGCCTTGGCGTGAGGAAGAATTGGAGAATATCCGGCTCCGTGGTAAGGAGCTCCAGGATTGGGAGAATCCTGTGCCGCTAGCGGTGGCAAGGATTCATTTGAATATCCTGCAGCAGAATGATGAATTGGCTTTGAAAATAATGGCTCAAATTACGGATGACTTATTCACGGCTTATATGGTTTTTTGGATTGATTATCTGAGTCAGCTGAAGGCATGGAAACGGGTTGGACCATTGATTGAGTTATTTTTGCAAAAGGTGAAGGGGTATTTGGAGCATTTGGGTGGCTATCATAGTTGTGCCGCGTTCACAAGGAATGCGCTCCGGGCTGTGACACCATATTGTGTGGAAAATGACCGGGTCGATTTGTTTGAGCGAGCGCTGCTCGTGATGCTTCCATATAGTTTTGCTGATTATGAGTATTTGTTGTTCGAGCGCGGGCAGTATGATCGCTGGGGCGAACTCCAAGCACTGGTGGGCCTCGATTATTACGATTTGCCGAAGGACCGCTTGAAAGTTATCGAGAAGGAGCGGCCCGAGGTACTCCTGGCGATGCTCCACCAAACCGCCCAGCGCGAGATTGACCAGAAGAACCGCGCGAGCTATCGCATGGCCGTCCGGCACTTGAAAAAGCTGCGGACGATCTATAAGAAACAGAAGCGCGTCGACGACTGGCAATACTTTATGGAAACCTTACTTGAGCGAACCAGGAGGCTCCGAGCCTTTCACGAAGAATGCAAGCGGAGCAAGCTGATCGAGGGCTGACACCGGCATTGAAGGTGTCATTTTTAGGAGTTATTTTTGGGAGTTTTTTACGCCAGAGCTTTTGTTTTAATATTTGAAGGTTTTGTTTATTTTTGGAGGGGTTTTTTTATCTAGATATTTTATGGAAAATCAACTGATTTTCCCATAATTACTCTCTCCCCCAGTAAAAGGAGCACAATGCACGATGCTGAAAACAAGGTTTTTGAAATTGCTGACAACTAAATTAGGAAATGGGCGATTTCTTCTTACTGCCCAGGATGAGCGTGATAACTATAAGGATCCCTCTAGATGGAAAAACCTCGTTTTTAGTAGCCATGATGAGAGCTTTTTCGGGACTCTGCTTGAAACGGAAACCGTGGATGGCGTTGAAGGGGTCGCAGTTAGCGGCTGGCAGCTTGTCTCACTTTTTGCCAAAGAATCGTTCAACCGCTTTATCGAATGGGACTGGAATGAGGAATCCGAGATTTGTCTTGCCTCCTCCCTTGCGCTTTATGAAGGGATATTGGAAAAAGACTGGTTGCCTGACTTTTCAGTGTGGGAGCATGGTGATTTCCGCTGGAAGCTGCCGGAGCGGGTTAAGGATGAATTCGACCCGTCCTTTTGGGAACAGGAAATTATGGATTCCGCTCATTCCCTGGATAGAACTAGAGAGCATGAAGCGGCATCACATCAAACAGAAACGACTTTTGATTATATCTCTGACTTATACAACAGTGCCCTCGATGCTTATTTAACGAGGAATTCAGCGATGAAAGAGCTGTTCGGACCGAAGCTTGATTTATTGAAAAAACAAAATATTTCTGGAGGCGATCTGGCCCGTTATTTTGATGAAGAAAGCTGGCTCGAGTGGGTCGGGATTAAGCAAAGCGACACTCCTTTTACCATCGGACTACGGTTAGATGAACCTATCGATGGTGAAGGTGCGTGGACTCTGGATGTTTTTTTACGTGGGAGGAAAAATGTCGAGGAGATATATGATGTTAAGGGTACCGCTAGGATTCCTGCTAAGTGGCGGACATTTTTGGAAAAAGTCGATTGTGAACAGGCTCGCTGGGTTCGTTTGATTCCATGGCTGGGCGAGGATTACAAGGATATCGAGGATACGGCTAGTTTTGCCACCATGCAGGATCGCCTCAAAACGCACCTTAGCGAGGAAGAAGCGTGGAGGTTTTTAACCGAAGCCAGCGAAACGCTGGTCGCGCTCGATGTTGAAATTCTCCTTCCTTCCTGGTGGCAGGCAATGAAAAATGCTAATTTGAAGGTGAAGGCGTCGTTAAAAGGAACGTCAAGCCACCGGCCGTCGTTCGTTGGCCTGCAAGCTATGCTCGATTTTAACTGGCGTTTTTCAATGAACGGTGTCGACCTTTCCGAAGAGGAGTTCGGCAAGCTGGTCGAGGAAAAAAGACGGCTTGTTTATATCCGCGGCCGCTGGGTCAAGTTGGATCCGCAGTTCATCCGCCAAATACAGGATTTGATGAAGCGTGCTGAGAAAGAAGGCCTGCATGTCCGCGATTTGCTTGAGCAGGAGCTGGTGGAGCCTACAGCGGCTGAAGATGAGCTGGAAAACCCTAAAGCATTTGCGAAAATTCAAATTGAAATGAACCGTCAATGGAAGCAAATGGTCAAGCAGCTTTCGGAGGTGCACGAAATTCCTCCAGTGGATGTACCATCAGGATTGAACGGCGAGCTCCGCCCGTACCAGCAGCTTGGCATGAGCTGGCTTTGGTTCTTACGCCAGTACGGGTTTGGCGCCTGCCTTGCCGATGACATGGGCCTCGGCAAAACTGTCCAACTCATCTCCTATTTGTTGAAGGTGAAGGAAATGAGTGGGGATGATTTGGCGATGGATCCTAGCACTCTTGGAAGTCGTGTTGGTAGCGGTAACTCCATGGTGCCTGACACCGCAGACGGTCGAAACGTTGCGGTAGTGCCTGACATCCATAATAACAGCGGCGATACATTGGTGACTGACGAAGGCGGTGGCATCGTGGTGCCTGTCACCACGGCCAAACCCCGAAGCAAAAAGGAAGTTGATGCTGCTTCCACTAAGATTCCAACGAAGGCGGCACTGATCATTTGCCCGACCTCGGTGCTTGGAAACTGGCAGAAGGAGCTGGAGCGCTTCGCTCCAGAGATGCAGGTGTATTTGCATTACGGCTCAAACCGTCTGAAGGAAGATTCTTTTTCCGAAAAGGTAAGAGATGTCGATGTCGTCCTAACTTCCTATGGGTTGAGCCATCTCGACTCAGCCGAATTCGAGTCCATGATTTGGAGCTCTATCGCCATTGATGAGGCGCAAAATATTAAAAACGCGCAGACGAAGCAATCGAAGGCAGTTCGTAGGCTGCGTGGCCGCCACCACATCGCGATGACGGGCACACCGATGGAAAACCGGTTATCCGAGCTGTGGTCGATTTTTGATTTTACCAATCACGGCTATCTTGGCAGCTTAGGACAATTTCAGAAAAAGTTCGTCATCCCAATTGAAAAGGATGATAAGAAGGAAAAAGTTCAGCAGCTACAATCGTTAATTCGGCCATTCTTGCTAAGGCGTACGAAAAAGGATGAAGAGGTCGCCCTCAATCTTCCAGACAAGCTGGAGCAAAAGGAATATTGTCCGCTCACGGCTGAACAGGCGTCATTGTACGAGCAGCTCATCCACGATACATTTGCTGAAATTGAAAAATTATCTGGCTTTGAGCGCAAGGGGTTAATCCTACAAATGCTAAGCCGGTTAAAACAGCTGTGCAACCATCCGGCACTTTATTTAAAAGAAAAGTCGGCGACGCGGCAGCTTCTTGAGCGTTCTAATAAAATGGAGAAGCTTGTCGAGCTGATTGGCGCTGTTTTGGAGCAAGGTGAGAGCTGTCTCATTTTCACACAATATATTGAAATGGGCGAGATGATTCGTGCCACGTTGAAGAAGAAATATGGCGTTGAAGTGCCGTTTTTGAATGGAAGCGTCCCGAAGACCCAGCGGGATACGATGATTGAGCGCTTCCAGAACGGCGAGTTCCCGGTGTTCCTGCTGTCCTTGAAGGCAGGTGGAACTGGGCTGAACCTGACGGCGGCAAATCACGTTATCCACTACGACCGGTGGTGGAATCCTGCTGTTGAAAACCAGGCAACCGACCGGGCCTATCGCATTGGCCAATCGCGTTTCGTTCACGTGCACAAGCTGATTTGCACCGGAACGCTCGAGGAGAAAATCGACGCCATGCTCGAGAAAAAACAACACCTAAACGACCAGATCATCCAAAGCGAAAACTGGATCACCGAACTATCGACAGACGAGCTGAAGGATTTGGTGTACTTGGGTTGATGGTTTCAGTGATGGTGTCAGGCATCGTAATAAAATTAAGGGTTCCAGGGGAAAGCCCCGGAACCCTTTTTTCATTGGTGAAAAGTACTTTGGTTGACCGCTACCGCAAGAGATAATTAAACTGTATTAAAAATCGAAATTATCCGGGTCTGGGCCGACGCGGTGGTTTTGGTTCATTTCATTGATTTTGTCCATATCATCTGCTGTTAGTTCAAAGTCGAATACTTGTGAGTTTTCGATGATACGGTGTTCCTTTGTCGATTTTGGGATGGTAACGACGCCATTTTGCAAGTCCCAACGCAAAATCACTTGTGCCACAGATTTTTTGTATTTTTCGGCTATTCCCACTAGGACCTCATTATCTAGCAACTGCCCTTGCATTAATGGAGACCAGGCTTCGAGCTGGATTCCCTGTTCCCGGCAAAATGCTTGGACTTCTTTTTGCGTTAACCGTGGATGGTATTCCACTTGGTTCACCATTGGTTTGACTTCCGCATCCTTGATTAAGTCTTCGAGATGATGGATTTGGAAGTTACTCACGCCAATCGCTTTTACCCGGCCATCCCTATATAGCTTCTCTAATGCTCTCCAGGCCTCCTTGTACTTTCCAGCAACAGGCCAGTGGATTAGAAATAAGTCTAAATATTCTAAGCCAAGTTTCTTTAAGCTTGTTTCATAGGCGGCAAGGGTTGATTCATATCCGAGCTCGGAATTCCAAACCTTCGATGTTACAAATAAATCTTCCCTAGCGATTCCAGCTTCTTTTATCGCTTGACCGACTCCCTCTTCATTCTCATAAACAGCCGCTGTGTCAATGCTGCGATATCCATGTTTGATTGCTGTTTTCACCGCATTTACCAACTCTGGTCCTTCTGCAACTTTGAACACGCCCAAACCGAACCAAGGCATTTTTACACCGTTATTTAAAGTAATTGTATCCTGTAAGTTGTTAATCATTAGATTTCCTCCTAATAAAAAATATTGTATTTTATTTTTTCTCCTAGCATACTTCCTGGGCAAAATCACTTACTTTTTGATCATTATTCTCTAGAGCTCGGCTCCAACCCGTTAAGATGACAGCGCCAAAGACCATCAGTGCTCCAATCCAAGTGGTGTGGATGAGTCCAATGGAATCGGTGATAATGCCGCCTAAATAGGAGCCTATCGCAATTCCCGCGTTAAAAGCCGCAATGTTGATGGCAGATGCAACATCCACTGCACTGGGCACAAACCTCTCAGCCAGCATCACGACATATACTTGTAAGCCTGGCACATTCATAAAAGCGAGTAATCCCATTAAGATAATCGTTATGAGTCCGACGATTTTAAAGGGTGCCGTGAACATCAAAGCAAAGAGCACGACAGCTTGGACAATAAACATGTAAAATAGTGAGCCTATCGGATTTCGATTCGAAAGCTTACCACCTATCATGTTGCCAATCGCAATCGCCAGACCATAAGCGAGCAAAATAATCGCTACGGTTCTTTCTTTAAAACCAGTTACATCCTGTAATAACGGTGATAAATAGGTGAAAACAACGAATGTCCCTCCATATCCTAACGCTGTGATGATAAAAATAAGTAAGAGACGTCCATTGGTCAGGAGCTTGAACTGGTCACGAAAACTGGACAGAGTTCCTTTTTTCAAAAAAGAAGGAACAAGAATTGCGTTGGCGATCAAGCCGATGATGCCGACTCCTACAATGAGGATGAAGGCGAGACGCCAGCCAAATTGTTGGCCGATAAAGGTTCCAAGCGGCACACCGGTAACGGTGGCGACAGTGAGTCCGGAGAACATGATTGAAATGGCGCTGGCTCGACGATTCACCGGAACGAGTTCGGCGGCGATGGTTGAGCCGATGGACATGAATACGCCGTGTGACAGAGCGGAAATCACCCGTGCAGCCAGAAGGACGCTGATGGTTGTCGCGCTGGCGGCGATGCTATTCCCGATGATAAAAATAATCATGATCCATAGCAGTAATGTCTTGCGTGACATGGTTGATGTCAGGGATGTCACAACGGGAGCGCCGACTGTGACCCCAAGGGCATATAATGAAACCGTCAATCCGGCGGTTGTCAGGGGGATGTTTAAGTCTTGTGCAATTAGCGGCAGTAAGCCGACGCTGATAAATTCCGTTGTTCCTATTGCAAAGGCACTGATGGCTAAGGCCAGCAGGGCGCTTGTGCTTTGTTTTTTATTTAAAGACATGGCAGTTCCTCCTTCATTTGTGTATGATTATTTGCAACTGACAAATGTTATTATCGTATAAACACAAAATAATAAGAAGTACGCACTTTAAAGTGCTATTGTTACCTTTTGGTGCTTTAGGTACTTTTTTGTGCCTATAAATAAGGAGATGTATTGTGATGGAGAAAAAGAAATATAATATATCTGTCGAGGCAACACTCGAGGTAATTGGAGGAAAGTGGAAATGCGTCATTCTTTGCCATCTGACGCACGGGAAAAAACGGACAAGTGATTTGAAGCGACTGATGCCAAATATTACGCAAAAAATGCTGACGCAGCAATTGCGTGAGCTTGAAGCAGATGGAGTCATTAACCGCATCATCTATAATCAAATACCGCCAAAAGTGGAATATGAGCTAAGCGAATACGGCCGGAGTCTGGAAGGAATTCTTAATTCTCTTTGTGTCTGGGGCGACAAACACATCACCAAGGTTTACGGTGACAAATTCTCCGTCCTTGAGGAAAGCATACTAAACGATAATCTGAAATAAATGGTGCAAATGATGTTAATAGTGTTATTGGTGTCAGGCACCATCCATACGAATAGAAAAATGGTTCCGCTTAAAACTGCGGAACCATTTTTTTGGATATGTTTCTATTAAATTAATCAGTGGGAAAGTTCTTTTTCCCATCTCCTTGATCCTCATCCTCGGCAATGACCTCATGTTCCTGGTGAAAAACAATCGGGGTCTGCCCCGTAATTTCATCAAACGGAGTGTAAAAAGGCGTAATATTTTTCTTTTTGATAAACAGTTTGTAAAAGCCGATTAACGTTATAACAAAAATCACCATTGGAATTCCGACCGCAGCCATGTTTAATAAATCCATACCGTCAACTCCAGCTCTTCAATTTTTCGAAACCACTTTGTGCTTTTCGAATCGTTGTGATGTGATGTAGACATTGACTTTCTTTTTCAATATTTTATCACATATCTATTGGCTGGCGTCCTCCCCTGCAAAGAAAAGAGATCCAACAGCTTTTTCAACTGTTGGATCTCTTTTTATGTCAGGCTTTATGTTACCACGATCTATCTATTTGGCGTTGACCGATAATGGCATTTTCATAGTCATCTTAGTGGACTGCTAATTCAAAATAACAATTTTCACAGTCTTTCTGCCCCAGGTTAATGCTTGCGATTTTGTTGGCAATAGCACGTCGATGATATGTCCCTTGATGGCTCCGCCGGTATCACCAGCAACGGCCACACCATATCCTTCTACCCAAACTTTACTTCCAAGTGGAATAACTCTTGGGTCGACGGCAATCAATTTCATATTCGGGTTGGCTTTAATATCATAGCCGGCCGCTGTAATATGATAGGAATCTTGAGGTGTGTAAGCGGTGGCAGTAACATACATTTCCTTGCCTTTTATTGCTACGCCCGCATTGTTTTGTGATGAACTGGAAGACGAACCTGAGGCTGCTCGTGCCTGTGCCTCCGCTTGTTCTCTAGCCATTTTCGCTTGGATATCTTTCATTTGCGACTCAAGGCCTGCTTTTTCCTGTTCTGCAAGTGCCGCCTGCTGCGCGATTTGATTGTATTTATCCTGCATAACGGTTAACGTTTGCTGCCTTTTTTGCAGGTTTTGATCGAGGTCCGCCTGCTGTTTAGCAAGCTCCTTTTGTTGTTCCTCTAAAAATTGCTCCTGCTTATCAATCTCTTTTTTATCCTTTTCAATCTTTTGCAGGTCTTCCTTCTGTGAGGTTAAAATATCTTTGTCTGCATCCATCAATTCCGATGCAGCACTGGCGCGTTGGATGAACTCTGAGATACTATCAGACTCAAAGAATAGGTTAATGATGAGATTAATATTATCATTTTGCTGCATAGCTACGGCACGCTGCTTCATAATCCCTTTACGTCCAAGGATTTTGTCCTCAAGCACAACAATCTCTTCTTTTTTCTTCTCGATGAGTTGGTTCGTTGCGTCTATTTTCTCCTGAGTTGCTGCCATTGCTTCTTTGTTCTTTGTAATAAAAGAATATAATGATTCAAGTTCTTTTTGTATATTTTCTATTTCTTTATTTACAGCCTGCTTTTCTTGATTCTTTTGCTCTACGATTCTTTGTTTTTCGTCAAGCACCTGCTTGGCGTTATGTAGGGCTTCCTTACTTGTTTGTGCATATGTAACCGCAGTTCCTGATACACATAACAGGATTGTAAGTAACACGAGAATTATACGCTTTAATGACGTTTGCATACTCTTTCTCCTTTCCTTATTACTATATTTATATCAGAACAATATGCCAGTTATGTTACAAAAATATTAAAAGCGTATCACAAATTGTCTTATTACAGAAGAAATTATTAATTCTGTGTCATATTAGTGTCAGTTCTATCGGTTATTTGAATGGGTCTAACGTTGGATAAAAAGGTGGGGAAATCCATATATATTTCTAAAGGGTTCCATTTTGAGGTAATTATTCTAATCCATTTTTGTCAAAATAGGAATTATTTTGAAATAGTATTTTGTATTAGAAAAGCAAAAAAACTCATCATTTAGTGATTGAAATGGGATTGAAAGAAGGAAACGACCTACAATCAGGAGTATTTGAGGGTATTGGTAACCATAACGGAAAGTACCTCAATTTCTTATAGAAATATTCTTTGTTGGGTTACCTTAATTTGATCAATCAAATAGAAAAATTAATATCTTATCTAATCAATGGAATTAGGAAGATTTAGAAAAAAATTATTTGCGAAAACAACTTATATTAAAAACCCTAAACGCTTTAAGAATACTTGGCCCTAAATATAAGAAGCCGCTGACACAATGGTCAGCGGCCTCTTTACAAAAAAAACAGGGGGGTTTTTCAATCAGTTTATCCCATTGTATGGATTTTATACATACTTTCGAAAATCCAAATAAGTTTCTGCCATTAGGCAGACCAAATAAAAAATCCGGCAAGTTTCTGCCGGAAAAATGGGGATGCTGGCGGAGAAATGTTTGATTTTCTTTAACAACTGGTACCGGTTGCGGGGAAAATTTTTCAAAAAACTCGCCGGCAAGCTAATCATGAGGCAGAACTGTGGCGTATTTTGTAGGATGAATTGCTTGTTCACGATAGAGTGTATTTAGTCGAATAGAACCGCTTTTTCACGATATTGTATATTTTGTCAAATGAACATTTTTTCATTATGGCGTTTTTTTAGATTAAATGTGAGGATCTGTGTGGGTGTTTCGAGTAAATTCTGATGAGGCCTCTTTCCCTTAGTTCAAACTGCTGCTCCTTTATGAGCCATTCCAGCTGACTGACGCGTTTTTGTAGGCTGTCGACATTATGGTTAGCTTTTCCAACCATTTTAATTAAGCTCTCTAAAAGCTGCTCCAAGTTTCTAGCATCGTCATCATGATTATCCAATTGGCACTTCCTCCTGCTTTTGCTCAGGAACGACGCCCTGTGGCTTGGCGCCTAAGAAACGGACCGTTTCCGCGACCACCTCTGTCACGTACACCCTTTTGCCCTCTTTATTATCGTAATTCCGCGTTTGCAGCCGGCCCGTTATCCCGACGACTGAACCCTTGCGGCAATATTGGCACGTATTTTCCGCGGCCTTGCGCCAAAGTGTACACTGAACGAAATCGGCGTTTATATTCCTCTTTTTTGGTCTAAATATAAATAAATGTAGATTAGGTGAAAAAAAGGTGGATTTATCAACATTTAGAAGGAAAACTTTTCTCACAATAATCATTTTTATGTGTAAAAATAATGTTGGTATATAAAATGATGTTAAGTGTATAAATCTTGTATAAAAATGACCCCTTTAAGACCCTATCTAGACTTCTACTACAACAACACTCTTTTTGTTATTGTAGTAGTTCTCCTAGTGAGAATGATTTTAAAAAATTGCTACTGGATTTAACTTATAAAGGGAATTACCTAACTCCAATTCTAGGGACTAAATAAAAAAAGAGAAGGTGAACTTTATTGTTGTTGCCACCTTCTAAATCCTAATTTATTATTTTTCCTTAAAGTATTCATTTATGAATTCTTTACTCTTTTCATTTACAAAATCTTTTACTGGCTTCAATTTTAACGGCTCACTAACTAGTTCATAAATTAACCCTATTGGGATTCCAAATTTCTTAGTTTCATCAACAAGTTTAGGAAGCATTTCCATGTAATATTGACCACTGACATTATCAAGCATACATTGAAATACTTCTTTGAGTTTACTAAAGTATAATTTCCTTTGGTTTGTATCTTCTAAATCCTGAATCCAATAAATAATGTTAATAATTACTGATTCATTCAGTGGATATAGGTACTTGCTTCGTATCAGTTTTAATAGTAGTTCAATGAATTCCTCGAACGTTGCTAAACCTTCGGATATGATTAATCCAACGATATTTGTAGTATCTGTTGTACCAGTTACTCCGTGATGTAATTTTCGAATAAAAAGGTCATCACATACTAATACCCTATTAGATTTCCTACTTAATTCAATAGAAGAAATATCTTCGTCAAGTATACTCATAGTAATAACTTCATATAACGAATTATCTTCGATTTGGACTTCATCTTTTTTAATCTTAGACAATGTAATCAAAATATCAGTCCAAAATAATTTTCTGTTTTTCTTATCATTTTCATTATATGAATACATTTGTAGTTTCCCTGATTCATTCAGAGATAAAACACCTGATGCTATTTTGGCATGTTTTTGGGACTCTTTTATACCCTCTCTAATACTTTTTTCAACATTAATTGAAATCACACATTTTTGAGGAATCATTTCTAACTTGTTTAACATTCCAAAAGTAGCTAAAACAATAATCGAGCTTAAAGATAAAACATATTCTCTATCTTCGTAAACAGATACTTCGCCCGTATAAAAATGCTGATTCTTATGATTTAAAAGTGAATTAATCATTTCAGAATAGCTATCTATATTTTTTCCTGACAAGTACGAAATGGGCACTCCAATTTCTACACCGAAATTATAAAATTCAAGTTGTTTGTTTCTACTTTCATTTAGGGATTCCATGGTTTTTTTCGTTTTTTCAAGAAATTCTTCAGTACTTTGAGCAGAGTTCGCAATAAAGTATTCGTGTTCAGGATAATCTTCTTGTAGTTTTGTTAAACAGTAATTAAAGAAATATACTTCTAAAGGGACAATATCAATAACTTCATATTCACTATCTTCTAATTTAATTACTTCTCCCTTCTTACCAATTGAGGTTAAGATTAAACTTAAGTCATCATCGGGAAGATAATTTTCCAAACCGAATTTGACTTGGCCTGATTCACTTATGAATTCTCCATGTTTGTGTATAGCAATGTTTCTAAATTTATCATTTGATTTAATTGTAACTACTGAATTGCAAATTACTTCCTCAAGAGTTACATTCTCTTTCTCTTTCTCTTTCTCTATATTAGAAAAATGGAATGAGATGTGACTCATCAGTATTTCTTTTTCAAGGTTTTCGTCTGACAAATATATTGCGCTAATAGCCAAATTTTTGGCTTCATCCCAATTTCCTTGTTTTGCTTTAACAAAAGAAACGAGTTGATGAAATGAGGGATTATTTGCATTTAATAAATATTCTACCTCTTCATTAAGTCCATCAAATTCTCTCTTTTCTAGCTTTGAAGCAACATAATAATAACCATAAAAATCATCAATTCCAAATATCCCCTTATATTCTTCAAGTGTTTTGATTACTTTCCTTGGAATGCCAAGGTTAACTTCCAACTTAGTCTTAAACTGTAATAAAACCTTAAATCTACAACCATTGCTATAAAAAGTTTTTACTTTTTCATAAGTTTCCGTTATTTCATTTAATTCATCTAAATCTTTAAATGTCTGAACATATAAACTCAGCAATGGTTCACAATTTTCAATTCTATCTTCAATTAGTTTTCTTGTATCTTCATAGAATGAGTACTCATTTAAAAGTTCTCCAACAATTCCTAGTTCCTGATCATAAAACGATGCTTTGTTTGAATTTAAATATTCTAGAAGTATGGCTCGCAATTCATCATCTTGATTTACTAATACAGTTTGTAAGACATACCTTAAAAAATATATTGATTTTTCGTTCGCTTCCAATAACCTTATGATTTCATTTCGAATGATAGAAAAACCTTCTAACTCATTTTTTGCTTTAATATATAATGTTACTATGTGAGGATTTCTTCTCGTCTCGGCATCTTCTATTTGCTTATATATTGCTAAGATACCATTCCAATCCTCTTCCTTTGCAAGAATAAAAAATAGATTAATAGTATTAATAGGGTCAAAATCCCATAATTCTTCTAGTATGTCTTTTGCTTCTGTATCCATATAGTTTTTGCAGTATACATCTGCTTTAATGCTCCGAATCAACTTATCTTTATCAAGTTTTTTATCTATATTTTTTAATTCTTCTAAAGCCTTTTTAGGGTTGATAATTAATAAAAGACTAATTTCAAACACCCAATAGTATTTTTCTTCTTCTTCCGAGAAATTCTCTATTAAATATCTTACTTCATTCAATTCATTTATAGTTCCTCTTACTTCCTCAAAAAGCTCATCTGAACCGACAATCCTGTTTCTATTATCAGCAAGTAAAATATTTGACTTGGTAATTAAAGCATTATATTTGTAGACCACTTTACCTGATAATTCAAAAGCTCTCGAATACTCCTTATAAGCTTTATTGAAATCACCATTTCTATTTAGTAAAATGCCATAATAAAAATGTGCTTCATGGTGCTCCTGTAATTCATTTAATAATTCTCCATCTAAAGTAATCATTTCAAGTGCTTTATCATAATTACCTAAACCTAACTCAAAGTTAACATTTTTTAGAAGTATTTTTTCAGACGAATAATTATGTAATTGGAAACGTTCCAGTGATTCATCAAAAAGTTTTTTATCATGGGTTTTGTAAGCAATATAATAATTAATTTCGGCAATATATACTGAATTCCTGTTAATTCTTTCAATCCTTTGAATAATATCCTTAAGTTTTGAGTACTTATTAGAATTTATGAGTATTCTTGCTTTCTGATAATAAACAAATTCCCTTTGGGAAATACTAAGGAGATGTGATGATTCTAGAATTTCTGAAAGCTCTTGTTCAGCTAGGTTAAATTTATTTTGATTAATAATCTCAACTATTTTATTAATTTTATCTTCGGCAAAAATGTTATCTTCTTTCTGCCTGGCAATTTCAAGTACGACTCTATCTACAAGTTGTTCATTATTTTCTACGACTTTATCAGTTATAATAGCTGTTTGAATTCCTGTTTGAAAAGATAGAACGTTGTCTCTTATTTTAACAAATGAATCTACCAAATCATTAAAGTAATCATAAAAGATGTATCGGTCTTTTATAGCTCTTGAATACTTCTCGTAAAACTGATTCACACTTTCAATAGCATTTTCGGCAATCTTCTGTTTGAAATCTAAGATAGATTCAGTCTCAGTTTTATACGATTCGAACACTCTTGTATATATTTCATTTACAAGGTCAGAAGAATTCAAAAATTGTTGAAATGCATATGAATCAACTTCAGTGTTATCATACTTTCTATTGAAATCACTTATTTGTAATCGTATCCGTCCAATAGCCCTTTTGTCATTAAAGTTCATCAAAGATTTTGATGCTAAGTTACTCATTAGACCTTTACTAATCGCTAATGCTACTTCTCCTAATATTGACATTTCACTTCACCTTTCTAATAAAATTCCCCTGAAAAATTACTACCATAAGAGCATTATTTCAAAAAATAAAAATGGTTACAATTATTTTCACAATTTTACCAAATTTTCATAACTATATGCTTATTCTCTTGTCTAATAAAATGCAAAATTTGGTTTCTTCCTTATACAATTTAAATTAATTATATCTTAATAATTTATAATCTACGGTTCCCCATTAAAGTATCGATATTTTTATTTACTTTAACCAAGCCATTTAGTAGACCATCAATGATTTTAATTACAAATAGTAATTAATTAATATTTACTTTATCAATAATCTAATTATTATACGGTAATTATAACCACTGAATTCAAATATTTTAATTGACGTTAATTACTATATGTAATAATATTAAAACAAAAAAGCATAGCATATACCTAGAATGGAGAAAGACCGATATGGAAAATAAAGAAGATATCCTTAAGAATATTGGAAAACGGATAAAGAAGTTCAGAACAGAAAAAGGATTAAGCCAAAAAGATTTAGCCGAAATGCTTTCTCTTGGACAGTCGATTATAGCTTTATATGAAACTGGAGAAAGAGAAATAAAAATTACAACCCTGCTTGAACTTACAAAAATTTTTGATGTTTCTCCTAATGACATTCTTGGTTATGACGACAGTGTTAGTAAAACTGAAAAAAATCGAATTAATTTTAGTGAAATAGAAATTACTATATTTGAGGAAATTAAAAAAAATAAAGACTTCATGGTTTTTGTTAAAGAAAACACACAAGAGAAAATTAAAAAATTATTAAAGCTTTGGAAAAATGTTGAACGTATAATCCCCGGGTGATTATATAAACCAATAAATGTTTAAAAAGGTTTCTTCGGAAATGTGGTTCTAACAATAAAAATTTATTTGACATATTATAAGGTAATAGTGAAAAACAATGAAAATGAGAGATAGAAAATGCTTTTAAACTTTTTTAACAAAGGGGATATATTAATCGTTACAAAGATTGTTAGATGGCTAGGAACGTAAAGGAAAGAATTTTATAAATCTTCACCTATAAATATGGGATTGTTTGATTCCACAGATACGTCAAAGCTTTTAAGAAATATCTTTCTTACAGTCCTGCATGGGAGAGCGAGGATACATGAATGTCGGAGACAGGTATTGCCGTTGCAAAGTCTAATGACAAGTTTAAAGGGAAACCCAAGAATATTATTAAATTAAACAGTTAGAAGGTGAATTGGTGATGAGGAAGATAAATCTTGATGAACTTAACCGGGTCATCATGGAAAGAAGGAAAGAAGTAAACGAACAGATTGCTTTAAGTCTAGGCTCAGACCGTAAGAGAAGACTTAGACCACGTAGCAAAGGGGAAATTGAAGCTTTAAACCAAATCAGCATTGAACGATGGAAAAAAGCAGTTGAAAGAGGGGAAGTAAAAAAATTGGGTCCACGAAAGTTTTATTATGACCATAGATGTGGAATTTAATATATTTTGTCACAATTCCCCCTCTTCTTTAGGCTTATTTTGAACATAAAAATGTCACTTTATTATCTTATCTTGTCATAAGTCAAGATTTTTTTAATATTTAATGTCATTTATCGAAATTCCTATTAAAGTTATAAGTATCACCCTAAATATACATAATGTTAACCATCACAAAAAAATTAATGGAACGTGTACCTTTATTTTTAATATTATTCCTAATAACAGTTCCATAATCATTTATTTTTTTAAAGGATTCACCAATTTCATTATATGAATATGTTAGGAAAAGGAGCATACTTATAGCTGCTGTTAGAGTTATACCGCCGATTGTCCAGAATTTGCTCCCAATCCTTCATGCTCATCGGTGCTCTCTAAGTTAATTTTCCATTCTTACAATTTAAACACCTATGACATTGATTAAGAGAGCTTATTAAGAAAACAAACTATAAAGGCGACCTTTCATTCAGAATCGAATGAAAGGTCGCCTCATTAATTTAAATCTATCATATAGTAATGTTTCCAATGGGACTCGAATAAGCCCTCTATTTTTTAGAAACGTTTCTGATTCTTATAAGAACAGTGTTTTTTTAGTAATTTAACTCTATAAATCACTCAAGCTACTGAACTCACGTTTGGCATTACTTCAATAGCCAATCAAAATACTACAATACGATTAACTAAACACGCTTGAATTTTTTTACAACATCTTTCTTAATAAGCAATTGAAGAAAATCATCATAATTAATTGCATAAGGATTGATAACAAAGAATTTTTTATTGTACTTCATTATCATAGCGTGCTTATCTGTTTTATAATAAGAAATCTTGTTATAATATATTTTGTGAATACGCCCAAAAATGGTTCTATAAACAAAATAGTCAGAATCTTTATTTATCTGAATATTCCAGAACAATCCAACCATAATTAGATATACTCCTAATAGTACAAATGGAGTAGACATTAATAGATTTTCTATAAGTGGGTTTTTAACAAAAATCTTTGGGAAAAGAATGTCCCCAAATGCAAGTACTACGAAAAAAAGTGTTACGAATAACCCCACCCATTTATAAAAACTAGGTAGACGAACAACCGTATTATTTTCACTACTAACATTTTCGTTGCTGCTTAATGATTTCCATTTTACAATACCTACAACGATTCCAATTAGGCCCATCATGATAATCTTGTCAATGTAATTAAAAATCTCTTGCATTTAATTAACTCCTCTTTGGCCCAAAACTTCTAATTTTATGAAACACCATTTTTTAATAGTTTAGCCACTTTGACTTTGAACTCCCATAAGAAGCTACTCCACCACCTAAAAATTGTCCAGCAGACTTAAACGCAGTCTTTTTAACAGCAGCTTTTTTAGCGTTATACATTAGAATTTTTCGGGGGCTTTTTGCAGTTTTAAGAATTCTATTAGATGTTTTCCATACCCCTAATAATTTTGCACCTTTTGCACCAGCCCCTCCAGTAATTCCACCAATGCCACCTACTATTGCGCTGTTTGCATACCCTCTTAGGGTAACACCTTTACGCTTTTGAGCCAAGTATACACTAGAGTTAATAGCAGCTCCACCAATCATTTGTCCAACGACTCCCACACCAGTAGCTGCAAGAGCTCCAGACACTGCACCAACTCCTGCATCTGTCAATGTTTTGCCCAATTTTACTTTTCCACTTGTTCTCCATTGATCATATGCAGATATTCCTGCACCTATTACAGCTCCTATAGCAGCTCCAGCTACGATGTGTGCCCAATGCCCATCCGGATCTACATTCATCACTGGATTATTGTTCGCATAGGAATACCCATTCTGTGTAATCGGATCGTCTTCATCCCCAGGATCTGGGTCCATAGATAAGAATACCCCGTGAACTGGATGATAATACCTTGCCATGAGATAATACATTCCGATTTCTTTATCGTACATGTATCCTGCATACCCAAACGGATTATCGGCTGCGAGTCCTGTTACATCAGATGAAAGCACATTGCCCCATGCGTCATACTGGTAACTGGCGACAATTTTGCCGCTATCATCTGTCATGGCAATGACATCACCATGCGGATTGTAGTGATAATAGAAGGTTTGTCCCTGGGACTTCATTGCAACTAGGATACCACTTGCAGAGTAGATGTAGTGACGCAGCACATTTCCTTTATCATCAGTTTCATATAATACATTGATGCTGTTGCCGTCGTAAATATAGCGAATAGTAGATGTTGTTCCGTTACTTTGTTTTATTTTTTCGATTCTGCGGCCAGCATCGTCGTATTTATATTCGGTAAGTGGAGTCGTTTTTCCTTTTTCCGTTACAGAAATTAATTGGTCTACAGCATCCCATTGATAGGTATATTTATCGTCTGATGTGCGGTTTCCATTTTCATCGTAGCCAATTGACTCTGTCCCGAAATCGGTCAGTTGATTTCCGCTGTTATATTTGACAACTTTACCATTTACAAGATTACGATTTCCAAATTCATCATAGCCGTATGTGTTTTTCCTACCATCAGGTAGTGTTTCTTCCTCCAGTTGATTTAATGAGTCATACACATTCTTAAACACCAGAGGGGCATCATACTTTCTCACTCCACTCCGGTTCCCGTTCTTATCATACTCATATGTTTCTGAAAGAATGGTTTCTCCTGATTTGGTGGCGACCATTAACTCTTTTACCTTGCCGGTGTGATCATAGACAAACGTGGAGCCTGCCCCATTCCCAGCCGTATAGGTATCGACATTCCCTTCTTCATTATAATCAAATGAATAGGTTTTTCCATTGCCGTCGACAATTTTTGTATTTTGGTCAAGGCTATTATAGGAATAG
The DNA here is from genome assembly GCF_031988165.1 of Neobacillus sp. NCBI lineage: Bacteria > Bacillati > Bacillota > Bacilli > Caryophanales > Bacillaceae > Neobacillus > Neobacillus sp. The sequence continues at coordinate 47,511 of NZ_DALZYO010000008.1, read as the reverse complement.
CTTGTTTTTTGATTATAGGAACCTTGAGTGACGGTAAGGTCTTTCACTTTCCCTGTCTTACTGGAAGCTGTATCGTGAAAGGACCAATTGATGGATCCCCCACGGTCGTTTGCCCAACTGAACAAACGATCATTTGTGTCATAGCCATTGGTATAAATGATGCTATTGACATGGTCTATTATCTTTGTTTGGTTGCCATTATTGTCAAGTTCATAGGTGAAGGCATCTTTTGTATCCCGTTTGACATTCGTCAGACGGTCTGCCGTATCATAATTCCATTCTAGTTCATGCTTATTAGGCATCAATGTTTTAGTTTTATTACCATTATTATCGTATTCATGAGTAATTTTTCTGCCCAAGGAATCAATAAAGTTTAGGAGCTTATTATCTTGATCGTAAACAAAAGTATTTGTTTTCGTAATACCTTTAGTGTCTTGGACTATTTTCTCCTCGATATTTCCATTTAGGTCGTAATGATACGTGATAGTGGATTTGTTCGGCAAGGTTACTTTCTCTAACTGATTATCCAACGTATATTCATAACTCTTTTTATTTCCTTTTGGATCTGTCTCAGTTTTCTTATTTCCATACTCATCATACGTAAAGGAGGATGTATTCCCTTCCACATCGGTAGAATCCTGGACATATCCATTGGTGTTATACGTGTTTTTAGAAAGAATGCTACCTTCTATTAATCGGATATCATCAAACCATACTTTTCCTTTATTATTATTCCTGAAAAGAGTATACACATCAATTGATTTTATCCCATATATGCCTGGAGGATTGATGACTACCGCTCCCCTGTTCCATTCATGCGTTCCTAATGGAAACTTTGCATAATAATTAATGGCGTCACCATTGTTATAGGTGACAGTTGCTAAAATAGCATAATCATTATTGAGATTTGTGGTACCGTTATAGGATACATTTTCTGATCGGGACATCCCTGTCAACGTTATGGCTTTTGGTTCAGATTGATTTAACACAACTCGGTTCCGATACCATGTATTAGCCTGAGACTCACTCGTTCTCTCAAGAAAGAGGGAGTAGTTCCCGTCAAAAGGAAGATTGCTAACATTTTTAGCAGCGTCTCCGCAATTCGTTCCAGTACAGGTCCGAACCCATGATGGAATGGTCCCTATATTATTGTCTTCAAAACTGCTGTTGGCAATCGGATTGTAGGAAGATGATACCGTTCCTTTTTCTAGCTGGATATTATCAAACCATGCACTCGCTACGGCCTTAGCATCACCTGTATGATCAATCGTTAACCAAACTACTACATTTGTTGTAGTTGCTTCAGTCGTGAAGGTAAACTGACGCTTTGTCCAATCATATACATTAGATGATATCTTACTAAGATCATTTTTACTTGATTTTACCTTAACATTATTTTTATCTCGTTCTGTTACCTCAAGAACTGTATTTGCGTTTTTCACTCCTGCTGTTTCGATATATCCGCTTAATGTGTAGGTCGTATTGGGCTGAACTGGTACCACTTGAGATGCGGTTACATATCCATAATCCGTAGAGGACGCACTACTATTCAGACGTAGCGAATTTTCCCCCATTTTTTTTGTCTGTGATTCTATCCAACCATCCCCTGAATCTTTCAATGAGGAAATAGTCCAGTTTGTAGGTAACATGTTTTGTGCATCTTCCATGCTTGAATTCTTCAGCAGATTATGGCCAGATGCATAATCACTACTTGCTTCAGTGGGATTGCCATACGAATCATACATCGCTACCGAAGAGGTGAGCGAATTGTTATCCGTGACGGATACTGCATCCGTCTCCTTATAGGCGACAGTCGTCGTTCTGTTTTCATTATCTGTTGCTTTAATGACATCATTATTACTATTGTATTCTGCTTTTTCTGTACCAGATGGATCCGTCACAGAGGTAACATTTCCATATGCATCATATGTTGCCGATTCTTCTTGATTTTTGGGTGTGATCGTTTTGACCAAATTATTTCCTAAATATTGAAAAATTGTTTTCAAGTTCAACTTTTCAATATCAACGGATGATTCAATTAAATTGCCTGAGAGATTATATATAATCGAATTTTTCTTCCCTTTTGGATCAGTAATAATTACTTGCTTGGCGTCAGGGATATATTTTAAGTTTGTTTTTTTATTGACCGGGTCAATTATATCCGTGACTTTTTCATTTTCGTATAGAAAAGTGGTTTTATATTCTTTTTTTTCCGTATGCTTTGGATCATATAAATATTGTAGCAAACTACTATTTTCATAATACCCATACCTGTACAATTTCCCCTTTGGGGTCGTAGAAGAAACTAAATTGTCTGAGTCATAGTCAAAACTAACCTTCTTCTGTTCTGGACCAATTATCTCTCCAATGAATTTTCCTTTATAGTTAAAGGTAAAGGATCTATTTCCTGTAGCATCCGTAATCTTCGTTAATTGATTGTTTGTGTATTCATATTTAACCACTTTACTGTGATCATCGATTTCCGACTGAATTTTTCCGTTCGTGCCAAACGTGGTCTTTGACTTATCTTTATCTTCAATGGTGTAAGTGCCATTGGTTGAATCTTTTGAAGCCTTTAAGTAGACTCCAGAAGGCGCTGAATAGGATTTAGTCGTAGCATCATAAACAAAACGATAGTTGCTTTTATCCCCGGTTGTATAAAGTAAGTCCCCATTAGTAGCTTCCTTTATATTTTCTTCAATCGAACTAAACCAGCCTTTCCCAAATAGACCTGTTTCCTTGTCTTGGCTATTATAGGTCCTGGCAATTGTAATATTCGGTCCATTCCCTGTTAATTGAAAATCCGTTTCATTAATGACAAGATTTCCATTTAAAGCATTAACTTTTCCTCCCACTACATCGATACTAGCCCAATAATCTTTCAAACCAAGGGACGACGTTGGATCAGCGATACGAAATGTTCCATAATCTGACTGAGCGCCAATCTGAGTACCAGCTGGACCGTAGGCGATGACTCTAATCCAATAATCTTTAGAATTGCCCTCTGCCCCCCCGGAATTTCGATAAACAGGTGACGGGTCTAAAGGAAATTCTACTCCTTTTTTATCTGTATGAAGATGAAATCTTTTTTCTGTTGATGAAATTTCTGTATCTGTTGGCCAAAGATTTTGCCCCTCTGTTGACCATGAGGTTACATTTCCAACATTAATTTCATCGTATCCAATTCCATTGTATATCAATACTTTATAACCGGATGCTCCTTTTATTGGCACCCAATTTAACGCGATATGACCTCTAGTAGGATCTAATGGAAATGTGTAGGTAGAGCCTTTGGGTTTATCTACCGGAATTTTTGGTACTGCATACGGTGATCTAGAAATGGAACCATCAGGATATTCCGCTCTTACCACTACCCAATAGGTGGAGTCATTCACCCAAGGAGGTTGGGGAGTTACACCCATATTGGCATTTTTGTATACTAGGGATGGATCTAGCGGTAATTCGTTCCCGCCTCCATCATAATGCAGCTTGTAGACTCCCTTTGAAATTTCAGAATCAGTGGGCCATATCCCTTCCCCTTTCGTAGACCAACTTGTTTGATTGGCATCGAAATCAAAATAGTCATAATCTTTTCCGTTATAAATCCCGACACTATACCCAATTGCTCCTGATACCTTAGTCCAACTGATATCCAGGTAGCCTGTACCATTACCATCGGCTTGAGGAGTTACTTTAGGTTGCACTAAGTCAGGGAATGAGTAGGTAATTGTCAATTCAGGTATGGCAACGGTGTTGTTTTCTGTTGCAACGAATTTTTTCCAATAGGTCTGCCCGTTTCCGCTCGTATGCACGGCAAACCCATAATTAGTTGCCGGATTAGTAGCCCACTTTTGAACCGTACTCTTAACATCAAAAGAAGTCCAATTGTTTCTTGCTACTTTAGTTGTTCCGATATTGGTAACAGATGGACTATTATTCCATGTAATCGTTTTAGGATTCCATGAAGAGTTTGCCTCCGCGAGCCAAACATCTGTTGGTGTTGTACTATAACTCCATATGCAATTGAGCCAAAACTTCGCTTCAACAATCGTAGCCCCTTTTAATGCAGCTAGATCATGCTTTAAATAGGCATAGTTATCCCCTGTTGTACTATCGTAGTATCCAACCTTTAACGTATAAGCACCTTGCCCCGCATCCCAAAGATTTCCTCCTGAATAGTTCGTTGTAGGATACGCTTTAGAAACAAAGGCATCTCCAAAAGCATTAAAACGCGACTTGTCTACTGTGGGATCTAAATAAATTGGAAATACACGGTCAGGGCTTTTTAACCACTCGGTATCGGCAGTTAGGGAGAGAATATATAAATCCTTTTGTACTGTTTCTAATTTGAACGAAATGTTATCTGATTTGGCTGTTTCTCCCGATTCCGGATTCATATTTGAATCGGACATAACCGGCTTCGGTAATGAGAATTTGATATCACCACGATTAGTAAATGTTACCGAACCATCTTCTTCTAGTTTTGGCGTTAAGTTCGTCTTGATTTCATACTTGAAGATATTATGACCAGTATACTGATTCAAAATAATATCTTCCTTTACTGAGTCATTAAACTGAATATTTCTTATATCAACATGAGGAAATACTTGTTTATACGTTATTTTATTATCTTCTACTTCCGCAACAACCTCATTTGCCCTAACCTCACCTGCTTCTCCGTTAGCCGCTAGTATGGAAAAACTTAAGTAGTCATTCCCTTGTTGAAACTGTGCATATTTCCCTTTTTTCATACCTTTCTCAAATTCTACGTCAATCCCTGTATTTTCTGCTTTAACTTTCTCTTTCCCGTTTTCCGCTAGTTTAGTAGATATCTCTTCCCACGTATTCCCTTTTTTAATATGAATAGGTTGGTTGTAGAGTTTCTTTGTGAAGGTTCCATCTTGGTTATCGAAGACTTTTTCCTTCTCTTTTCGTTCTTTTTTCAGTTCTACCGGCTTTTTCTTTTTTGACTGATTATCATATTTATTATGTTCAGACAAATCGAGTTCTTTTGGTTTAGTAGCCAAGGATTCTACTAAATTAACATCTCCTCCATTAATTTCTGAATTTTCCGCAAAACTGTGTACTGGAATGCTAGTAATAATTAATAATAGGGATAGAAAAATCGCCAATCCCTTATGATAGATGTTCACGCAAATCAATCTCCTTTTATTTTCACTTTAAGTGCAACAGTGTTAATTTTATTTGCTAATATTACATAATACAACAATATTTCACAGACAAAATAGCGCATAATTCGACAAATTTTCACCTATTACTATGTTACTTTTTATCTCTTTAGTGTTGAAAAGAGGTCTATTTCAAAATATTTACTTTTCGTTCCCCCTAGCGTGCCCGATTGTAGAAGATCACTTCTTAAAAAACCTTATCCAAGATAAGTACCCGTTCGTATTATTAGGTTCAGCCAGTTATGTCTGTTTGATCATTTTTTTCGATATATGAAATAGTAGATGTGGTAAAAGTCGTACCCGAGGGACTTAATTTCGTCAACTAGACCGTTCACTCCGAAGAAACTGATTGAGGTGGTTGGTACTTCGATCTGGAATAACAACCGTATATGCAGAGTTAGGTGTGCCGGTTAATAAAACTCAAGGAGAGAAAAACGTTGAACCTAGTTATTTGTCTTGATGTTGCAAAAGAAGAAAGTCAGATTCAAGCCTACTTGGATAAAAAACAGCCTTAAAAAATTTTAATGTCGTAAACACTCTGGAAGGAATGGGTAGTTCTTTATCTTGGGTTTTCTGAAGTCTCCTCTTACTTCATTAACCAAGTAAGAAGCAAAGATTAACATAGCATCATTGATGTTTAGCAAGAACTTGTTAAGTACTTCGCTCTTGTTATATACCTTGTATTCAGTATTTATCAATGGCTATAGTTCGTTCTGATAGCAACCAATCAACTTCTTCAGCATTCTTGGTTTTGTATTAATAAAGTTTATACTTATTCACATCTGCAATTCGACCTTTGTTTTAGCACTATTAGGAAGTTACTTCGTTTTAAAAGCTTTTGAGATAGCAGTATTTTGGATAAAGGTGTTTTTATGATTCTTTAATAATTTTGACTAAGGTAGAATGGAAGAAATTGAATATAACGTTTAGAAATTCCGGTTTGTCAAATGAGTTTGAGAATTTGAAGTACATTAGCTAATTGTAATTGTGCAGTCGAATTTTTGGTTAGATTTCTAAGTATTTGTGTTAATCAACCTTCAAGACATCTTATTAGGCTGTAAATTCTTCTTGGTCCACTATAAAGTGTATTTATACAGGTATCCAACAAAATAATTATTAAATATGACAATATATAATAAAATTATTTTTTTCTTCGATTCCAAAAAAAAATGATTTTTGCTCTTTTAAAGGATATGTTATTTATTAATAAAATCACCGACAAACCTTATTATATCAAGGTTTACGATCAAAAATTTGTGACATTATATATTAAAATCCTATGACAAAATATCTTAAAATCTGTGAAATTTTATATTAAAAACCACACTACTTTCGAAAATCCAAATAAGATTCTGCCATTAGGGAGACCAAACAAAAAAATCCGGCAAGGTTCTGCCGGAAAAATGGGGATGCTGGCGGAGAAATGTTTGATTTTCTTTAACAACTGGTACCGGTTGCGGGGAAAATTTTTCAAAAAACTCGCCGGCAAGCTAATCATGAGGCAGAACTGTGGCGTATTTTGTAGGATGAATTGCTTGTTCACGATAGAGTGTATTTAGTCGAATAGAACCGCTTTTTCACGATATTGTATATTTTGTCAAATGAACATTTTTTCATTATGGCGTTTTTTTAGATTAAATGTGAGGATCTGTGTGGGTGTTTCGAGTAAATTCTGATGAGGCCTCTTTCCCTTAGTTCAAACTGCTGCTCCTTTATGAGCCATTCCAGCTGACTGACGCGTTTTTGTAGGCTGTCGACATTATGGTTAGCTTTTCCAACCATTTTAATTAAGCTCTCTAAAAGCTGCTCCAAGTTTCTAGCATCGTCATCATGATTATCCAATTGGCACTTCCTCCTGCTTTTGCTCAGGAACGACGCCCTGTGGCTTGGCGCCTAAGAAACGGACCGTTTCCGCGACCACCTCTGTCACGTACACCCTTTTGCCCTCTTTATTATCGTAATTCCGCGTTTGCAGCCGGCCCGTTATCCCGACGACTGAACCCTTGCGGCAATATTGGCACGTATTTTCCGCGGCCTTGCGCCAAAGTGTACACTGAACGAAATCGGCGTCAATCTCACCATTGTGGTTGCGGAAGTGGCGATTTACCGCTAACGTAACGTGGGCGACCGGCGTCCCTTCAGGTGTCACTTTTAATTCTGGGTCTTTGGTCAATCGACCGACAAGCGTGACCTGATTGATCATGTTTTCATCTCCTTTTCGTTTGATGGTTTTATCATAGCGCCAGGCCTTTATAGTTGTAAAACAACGATAAGGGTATTTTCGCGGCTGATTTTGCTCGATAATGACATTATTAAGCTGGTTTTTGTAAAATAGTGCTGATTATTTCCCTCCATAAAATGATATTCTAAATTTCGACAAATATTTTTCGACATTTGTTTCTGGCAAACGTATGTTATAATTTAGAAAAAATAAACAGGAGGTTGCGATGAAATCTTTTAAGTTATACTCATTGGAAGTTGTGGATGATGATAGGTCGGTGGAAGTTCCGTTAACAGATGGCTTGATTCTTAATAAGGAAGACGACCGCTACACCTGGCTGCTTGAGGCTTATACAGATCTGTCCCTCTATGATTATTTTAAAAAAATTTCCGAGCAAAACCGCGACATCATCGTCGAAGCGGTGATCACAAAAAAAGAAAATGACCCTGCCTATTTTCAAACAAAAATTTGCTCATTGAATAAATTTGAAAAGCATATTAGCGTTTTATTTGAAGGCCATCTCCGCCGCAATAAAAGTGACTACTCGGAGCTGTTACTTGATATCCTCCTCCAAAAGGGCCTAAATGGTCCGGAACTTCTCAAGGAATTCAAGGAAAAAATGAAGAGTAAGCCTAAGATAAAAGTAAAAAATCCTTAATTTTAACTAACCAGTCTCCGGGCTGGTTTTTCTCTTTCATAAGGAGTTAATTTTTGCAAATTATGTTGATTTTTCGACTATTTCCATTGATACTAAAAGTATTCGGCGAAAAAGGAGGGGGATATTAGTTGAAGTATGGAATCAGTCTTATTATTGGTATTATTATTGCAATTTATTTGGCGGTTGATGCGCCTAAACACAACAAAAGGCCTTGGCTTTGGGCGATTTTAGGATTTTTCTTTGGCCCAATTCCACTAGGGATTTATTTAATTCAAACCGGCCGTAAAGTGATTGGTTGGATTATGCTGGTTGTCGTTGGTTTATTTTATATTTTTCTCATCTTTATAGTGGTCATCGCAGCAGTGCTTCTTTCAAGTGGCAATTTTTAAGCGGCTGATGGAGTCAAAAGGGACAGGCCCACGCCTGTCCCTTTTCTTTATTCTTCTTTGTTATCAGGCGTTGTGCGGTCAATATCGTTTTCGATAGTGTCTTCCTTTGGCGTATTGTTGTTATCGTAGGGTCTTTATCCGTGTCTGTGTTTTTGTTCTCAGGCTCCTGGTTGCAGCCAAATTTATCCGATTCCACATGAAAAAACGACCGAGATTGCTCCCCGTCGTTTCATTCTGCTATTATCATCATTCTAGTAAAGATTATTCTTTTTTGCCACCTAGAGCGAAGGTGATTTCCGCTTCGCAGGCAATCTCGCCATCCACAGTCGCTACGGCTTTACCCTTTCCGATTGGCCCGCGAAGCCGCACGATTTCCACCTCTAGCCGGAGTTGATCGCCAGGCTTCACTTGCTTTTTGAAACGGCAATTGTCAATGCCTGCAAAAAAAGCTAAGCGGCCACGGTTTTCTTCTTTTTTCAATACAGCGACAGCCCCGACCTGTGCGAGTGCTTCGACGATTAAGACGCCAGGCATAACCGGATAATCTGGAAAATGGCCATTGAAAAACTCTTCATTGGCTGAAACATTTTTTATCCCGACAGCTCTTTTGCCTTCTTCTACTTCCAAAATACGATCCACTAACAGAAATGGGTAGCGATGCGGAATGATTTCTTTGATTTGATCAATATCTAACATATGATTTAGTACCTCCTACTAGTATCAAGTATATATTCCCTATTCTACTATTAATGCTACACAAAAGGGAAGGGATTTCAGTCCCTTCCCGAGTTAATTTACTTTTTCCATGTGCTAATATTGCAGCCTTACTTATTTCATGAGTTATAGTCTACCCAAAGATGGTATTTTGTTCCCTTCTTTTTTCCATGAAAAAAATCTGCAAATAAGAAGGGATTCTCCACCCTTCATCTTTATTCCTTATTCACTAAATCACGAATATGCGTCCAGGTTGACTCTTTGAAAACATCTGCCACTTTCCCATCTCCAAGTATTCCGTACCCAACAGCTGCCCCAGCCGTTAAACTGATGAAGGTGAATACAACTAATAGGACAAGGCGAAGCCACACCGGAATCAGGCGAATGCGGATCCGCTTATTTTTCTGAGGATCCGACTTCGTTTCGACTTCGGCCCTATCAGCCTTCGCATCCTTCGCCTTTATCTTTTGCTCAGCCTCATATTTGGCCTTTTTATATTCTTCTCTCGTTTTCGATTGTTCCTGGCTTAGATTATTCACAGACATATTATTTCCCCTTTTACTGCACCCGTTAATACCAGCTTATGTCCACGGCTTCAGTGAGTTAATACATATTATAACCAACTTTGGTTTTCGACTATTTATAAAATTGCAGTTGTATTTATTCTATTATAAGAAATTATTCATAATTACACATTAACTTTTTGCAAGAAAAAGTCAATCCTTGCAAAAATTACGCAATATTTGCAATTAGATATTGTTTTTTTAATATAAAATACCTAAGGCTAATCATTTCAATCAGCCTCAGCCGCTAAATCTCCAGGTAAAATAAAAAAAGTCCAATGAGCGTGGCTTATCCTGCCTGCTTCATTAGACTTTTTATTTGCTGCTAGCCATGACTTTGATGGTCTGATGTCTTACAACAGCTTAAACGAATTTTTTAACTATAGCGATTACTAATTTTCTGATTAGTATTCAACCAATGAATGGCACAAACGAATCCCAATCTTCTTTTTTCAAAAATGAACTTGTTCTTACCCTAACTTCCGGCTCGGAATCCGATCGATATTATCAAGCATGATGCCTGTACCAATCGCTACGCAATCCATTGGATTTTCAGCAACGAGAACTGGAACCTTCAGCTCGTCCGCAAGCAGCATGTCAATTCCATGTAGTAATGCCCCGCCGCCAGTTAAGATCACACCGCGGTCGATGATGTCGGCAGAAAGCTCGGGCGGTGTGCGCTCAAGAACACTTTTTGCAGCCTGAACGATAACAGACACGGATTCACGCAATGCGCCTTCGATTTCTTCAGAACGAACGGTAATCGTGCGCGGTAAACCGCTCACCATGTCACGGCCGCGAATTTCCATTTCTTCTGAACGGGAGCCAGGGAATACTGTACCGATATTGATTTTAATATTTTCAGACGTACGCTCCCCAATTAACAGCTTGTACTCGCGCTTGATGTAGCTGAGGATTTCCATGTCGAACTTGTCGCCGGCCATTTTTATGGAGGAAGAAGTTACGATATCGCCCATTGAAAGCACTGCAACATCTGTCGTTCCTCCCCCAATGTCCACTACCATGTTCCCGCTTGGCTGGAAAATGTCCATCCCTGCGCCAATTGCAGCCACCTTTGGCTCTTCTTCTAGATAAATCTTTTTGCCGCCGCTTTTTTCGGCAGCTTCTTTGATTGCCTTTTGCTCCACACTAGTGATGTTTGTTGGGCAGCAAATCAAAATTCGCGGCTTCGATAAAAAGCCTTTCACATTTAGCTTATTAATAAAATGCTTTAACATTGCTTCTGTAACATCAAAGTCAGCGATGACGCCATCTTTCAACGGGCGAATCGCGACAATATTCCCAGGTGTACGTCCGACCATGCGGCGAGCTTCTTCGCCAACAGCCAAAACACGGTTTGAATTCTTATCAATTGCCACAACAGATGGCTCATTTAACACAATTCCACGACCCTTAACGTGAATCAAGACGTTAGCCGTTCCTAAATCGATTCCAATATCCCTTGCAAACATTCTCTTTTCTTTCCTCCTTGAAAACAAAAATCCTCATACTTTACCTAATTGTATATTTTATCATATTCATTAAAATTTCCATAATGATTTGATAAAATAAGTAGAATTTTGTTGAGTACTGTCAGAATTGGAGAATTCCAAGAGAACAATGGGTTTCCTTCCTTAAATTACATGGATTTCCTGAAAAAATGATGGATCACAATTAAAAAAGTCAGTTATAAAATTACCTGAAAGACACAATTTCTTCAAAAAAACTATAGAAAGTTGCGGATTATTTAACAGCCTCGCCTTCCTGTTCTTCTTTTTGATATTTCATTTTGGTCGCCTCTCCACCCCGGAGGTGCCGGATCGATTTATGATAATCTAGAATTTCTTTTACCTCGTTTGCCAGTTCTGGATTAATTTCAGGAAGTCTCTCTGTCAAATCCTTATGGACTGTACTTTTGGATACGCCAAACTCCTTCGCAATCACGCGAACCGTTTTCCTCGTCTCCACGATATACTTTCCAATCTTGATAGTTCTCTCTTTGATGTAATCGTGCACACTCTCGCCCTCCCTAATATGGATGTGAGTAGTGTGAAATAAGGGCCCGCTTTCACTCCAACGATTTCTGCTTCCGCTGGTGTCAGGCACCAAAAAGGACATTTGTACGCGTCCGGTGGACACTATCCTAATTTGGTTTCATCTGGCGCCACGCGGATGAAGGTAATATACCTTCTGAAATACAATGAATAATCATGTCCCTGACTGGATACCCGCTAACTTCAAACGACTCCTCACCTCAAACACTCTCTTTGTAAAGGTTTGTAACAGTTTATTAGCTTGGATACGGGTTTATGCACAAAATCCACATTCAGGACCATTCAAATCCGAAGTTTTTTGAAAATAGGACAATAAAACGTTTTTCGACAACCGCCGATTTGCCCGTGCCGCTAGGTTTTATCTAAGAAATTTGCCTACAGCTGTGTTATTTACTTAGAAATTTGTCGAGAGAAAATTTTTTTCCACACTCCCGAAAACCCCTTATTTTTTCTTCAACTGACCTAAACTAGTAATTTCGAGGGGCTATTGATAATTTTAACGATTACGGCTACGGGCTCAAATATATCCCGTTTCCTCGACCTTCTTTTTTCAAGTATTATATAATGGTCATACGTTGATCAGAAAGGATAATAACCATGACACCTTTTACAGAAGCTGTGGTTGAAATCATTCGAAATATACCGGCTGGCAGGGTCATGACCTATGGCCAGATTGCTAGCCTCGCTGGAAGCCCGCGCGCTGCCCGCCAGGTCGTCCGCATTCTCCACTCGATGAGCAGGGCGCATCGCCTTCCCTGGCACCGCGTCATTAACGCTAAGGGGCAGATTGCCCTTCAAGATGACGATTCCTACAATGAGCAATGGATGTCACTTGAGGCGGAGGGGGTTGTAATTGGTCTTAACGGTGCCATCGATTTGGGAGTATATCAGTGGAATCCACACGTATAAAAAAATAGCTAGGGAGAGATTTAATTGCCAAGTGTCTCCCTAACTATTATTGATTTTCAAACCTTTTTTGCGGGACACCACACGTGCCTCATTTCAATTTCATATAAATATTCTTCACCTTTTTCACCGGTACCTGTGAGCCGCCACGCCCCTGGACATCCTCAACCATCATCGCGACCATTAGGCTTGGCGAATCCGCGTTATAAGCGATAAACCAGCCGTTCTCTGCTCCGGTTTCTCCTTGCTTCTGCTTGATTTCCGCTGTCCCTGTTTTTCCTGCGAGTGGATATTCCGCCATTTCAGCGGCATGGGCTGTCCCACCTGCGTCGCCAACGACCTTCCGTAAATCAGCTGCAATCAGACCTGCCTGCTCCCCTGTGACCACGGCCTCCTTCAGTACCTGCCCTCGTTCTTCCTCATCTAATAGAATCGGTTTCATCATATTGCCATTATTCATAAACGGAGTATAGGAGGTCAGCAGATGAACAATGCTCATTTGAATTTGCCCCTGACCGTAACCCGAGTCGGCAAGCGCAATATCACTGTCCATCCGGCCGATAGTCGATGTCTCCAACGGATACGGGTATTTAAGCTTCTCCTCAAAGCCAAACTTCTTCAGCCCGTCCACGAACGCTTCTTTTCCTGTTTTCAACGCTGCCTGGGCGAAATAAATATTATCGGAAAAGACGAGCGCTTTTTCCAGGTTAACCGGACTTCCCACATGGACCCGTGTCACAAAATAGCCGCCCCATGAGTTGTCCTTTTGCCATTTCGGCCCGAGGATGGCCACCTGCTCAGCCGGGTTGACTGCCCCACTTGCAAGCCCGATAGAGGCCGTAATTGCCTTCATGACAGATCCCGGGGCATACGCCTGGGTAAAGCGTGTCGTCAGCGGCTTCCGTTTATCCTCCTGTAACGCCTTCCATTCATCAGCTGAAAAGCCGAGCGCCGCCTGATTCGGGTCAAACGCCGGGCTACTGACAAGTGCCAGCGTTTCACCGTTAACAGGGTTCATGGCTGCAGCGGTACCAGCTTCTCCGGCCAGTTCGTCATAAATCACCGCCTGCAAATCGGCATTGATGGTCAGCTTAATATCCTTCCCGTCCACTACTGCCTTTTCTGCGAGCACAACATCTGTTCCGTCACCCTTCTTTTTAATGATGATTTTGACACCGCTCTCGCCCTTTAACTTCTCGTCCAACACCTGCTCAAGGCCCCGTTTGCCAATGACATCTTGACTAGTGTAGCCCTTATCCTTTCGCTTTGCCAGCTCGTCCGCCGTTATCGCGCCGACATAGCCCACCAGCTGCGCTGCTGCCTCCTTGTAAGGGTAAATCCGTGCCTCCACTTTCCGCGTCTGTACCGGCTCGAGCGCGACCAACTGGGCAACCCGCTCCTTGTCCTCCATCGATACCTTTTTCAGTGGTACAAACTGCCCAGGTTTCACCCAGCTTGCGCCGAGTGTCTTGTTAATTTGCTCAGGCGTCATTTTTAACAGGGAAGCTAATTGCTCGATAACAGGCGCCTCTGCCTTTCCGGCTACCACGCCCACTTCATACACCTGCCCGTTCACCGCCAGCCCGGTACCATTACGGTCGACAATCTCCCCTCGTTTTGGCGAAGTTGTCCTTAATCCAATCGTGTCTTCTTCCTTTAAATCCGGAAAAATATACTCAGTATTCCAGTCTACATACCAGTTTTTCTTATTGTCTCTTTCTTCCTGATGCAATCTAGCTTTTTGGGTAAATTGAATCGTTCCTGCAATGCTGTTCATTTTAGCGCTAAAGGAATAGTTGGCTTGTTCTTGATCTGCCTGTTTATCCTTTTTTGGCTCTTTGAATTTAATCTTGAGGTTAGTAATCTGAAGATCTTCGTAAATTTTTTGATAGCGACTCGTAAATTCTTCTTTGGTGATTTTCTGTTTCGCATCCTTTGAAAGATAATCATACATCTGAGTAAACTTTTGCTGATTCCATAGAGCTATGTATTCAGAGAATCTTTCCTGTGGTGTAGGCTCCTTACTGCAGCCAGTAAACACTAAAACAACAATCAGCAGCAAGAACCCTGCTAATTTCCTCAACCAAATCCCCCCCTTTTATTACCATTCTAACATATATGCACCAACAAATCGTTTTAACGCAAAAACATGGTGTCAGGCACCATAGAAATACATTTGTCCTCGTTTGGAGAACATTTTCTTGAGGTGGGTGTCTGCACCACTAATAGCACTAGTAAAGAAACAATAATTTCGCAGCAATAATCTTATTTACATGGTGAAAAGATATAATATGGTGTCAGGCACCATTTTTTTTGCCCTAAATGCAAAAAAAGAGGAAAGCATCCCCTTCCCCTTTGTTACGTTTTTATGAGTTTTTGTTTTGACTGGAATTTGTAGATTCGTCTTGTGTGTCAGAGGACTGATTGTCGTCTGTTGACTTTTCTAGGTCTTCAAGCTTTTGTTGCTTTTTTAAGCTTGGAGATTCGATTGATTTTTTATCGTCCGAAAGCTTGTTTTCCTGTAATGTGCTCAACGATTTTTCAAAATAGCTCGTTGGGTTTACAGCAACGCCGTCTTTACGGATTTCAAAATGTACATGTATTCCAGCTTTTTCATTGAACAAGCTTTGTCCAGCCTTGGCAATGACTTTGCCCTGTTTTACTTGTTCGCCAACCTTAACTTTTATGTCTTTAACGGATTGATATTGTGTTACAATACCTTTGTCGTGCTCGATTTCAATGACGTTTCCGAGAACAGCATCATCCTCGACACGAGTGACGGTACCGCTAAGTGATGCTGTAACATCAAACGCTTCGCCATTTTTCATGGCAAGATCGACACCCATGTTTTGAACATAAGTATTGTTGTAAAATACTAATGCTGCTTCCTGGTCTTCTGCTTTGCCTTGGAAATCATAGAATTTCATTTTAACGACAGCCTCATCCGCTTTTGCCACAGGCATTTTGAAGTTTTCCATTGTTTTGTTAACTTCGACAGCTTTGGGTTGGTTCTTTTTACCAGTGAGATCAGTAGACTTATAATCGTATTTGTCTGTATTGCTGCTGCTCGCTTGATACCAAAGAACTCCTGTTAAAATGATTGCTGCACTTGCGATATAGATGGCTGGAAATACCCAACGCTTTTTGAAAAAGCGTTTTACGCTGGAACTTTGAGAAGATCGTTTGTTTTCTTCCTCTCTCATTTTCATCACCTCAGCAATCATTCTGAACAGATAACTAGAATTATATACACGAATCTAAAAAATTTTTTTAAAACTTATTTTTCAACAATGCTAAGCTTTTTATGCATGAAAGTGAAAAAATTATATTTTGTTAAAATTAATTTCAGAATCATGGACCCGGTGTTTCGATTCTTAAAACGATTTGCTTCTGTATGAGATGATAGTTTATCTCTGCCTTGGTCGTAATTGGTTTACCTGCAATATCAAAGAGTCCCTCCATTTAATAGAGTTCGCAATATAATATGTTTTGCTAGTGTTATCGTCCACTTCTCCTTTTCCCTTAAACCGCTAACATTCACCCCACTTAAAGCTAAAAAGCCAGGCTTCGCGCCTGGCTTAGGTAACTTAAACTATTCAATCCACTATTTCTGTGCCGTTATCGTGGCAAGCATGGTCGCCGCCGAAGTAATCTCAACACCCTGATAATAGTGCTTCACAATCTTTTTATAATCCGCACCTTCTTCTGCCATGCCGTTCGCGCCATACTGGCTCATGCCCACGCCGTGGCCGAAGCCCTTCGTTGAGATGACAATATTGTTACCCTTGCGTTCCCATGCAAAGTCAGATGACTTCAGGTCAAGTTTTTCTCGGATATCCTTTCCGGACAGCACCTTTCCATTGAAATCCACTTTTCCAACGCGTTTACCAGCTGTTTTTTCAACAATTTTTCCAATCGTCCCACCTGAACCAATTTTCACGCCCATCTTTGCTTCAAATTCCTTAACCGTCAGCACCTTTTGAAAGTTAAATTTAGGAGAACTTTTATCCCATGGACTTGAAACACTTCTTAAATATGGGTAGGTGCTTGGCCAGTAGTCTTCTGAATTTTCCGTGTAACCATTACTTGTCGAGAAAAAGGTCGCCGTAATCACTTCGCCCTTGTAGGTTAAAATTTGCCCGCTCGTCTTCCTAACAGCCTCTAAAATCTTCTTCCTCTTCTCGTCGTACTTCATCCCCCATTCCTTCCGTAATTGGTCATCACTCCTGTACGCCTGATGGATGGGGGTATCTGTAACCTGGGCACCCTTTGGAGTCCCCATCGTATCCTTCGTTAACAATCTTTTTACGATATAGGTTCTCGCTGTTAGCGCCTGTGCTTTGAGTGCTTCCTCCTTAAATTCCGCGGGCATCTCAGCCGCAACCACCCCAACAAGATAATCTTCTAATGGTACTTTCTCAATTTTCGATTTTGCAGAACGAAATACTGCAACTTCAACCGCTTCGTCCGCGGAGGGTCCTGGTGCCTTCGTTTCTTTAGCCGGGACCTTGGTTAAATCCTCCCCCAGCTTTCCGCTTGCGTGATGTTCCCCTGAAAATGGTAATACAAGCACTGCGGGAATAATCAAGGTTAGGGCAATGAAGAGTGATGCTAGTACGATGAGTGGTTTGATTTTTTTCATGATTGTGCCTCCAGTTTGAAAAATTCACAGCCGGCACCATCTGCCAGGTTGTGTCTCCATTCATACATATGGGGGCGGACAAGCATTTATTACAGATTTTTTTATTAAAGTATGAGCATGATGTACTTCTCCTAATCCATAAAATCAAACAAAATAAAAACAGGACCCAATTCATCTCTAGGCCCCGTTGCTTTGTTTTCGTGTTTAATTGTCTACTCAGCTTAAGCCTGAGGTTCATCTCTAGCAATCCGTACGTCCAATACAACGCAACTACGCGTTCATATCCGATACGTAATTTTCTATCTCGATGAAGGTTTCATCCACTTCTTTTACCCGTTCGATGTCAGCGCCTAATGAAGCGAGCTTGCCATGGAAGTTTACATAGCCGCGGTCTAAGTGTTTTAACTCTGTGACCCGTGTGTTTCCTTCAGAAACAAGTCCGGTTAAAATGAGAGCTGCCGCTGCACGAAGGTCAGTTGCCGACACTTCTGCACCTTGCAAATTGGAAGGACCATTTAAAATAACCGAACGACCTTCAATTTTAATTTCAGCATTCATGCGACGGAACTCCTCTACATGCATGAAACGGTTCTCGAATACCGTTTCCGTAATCATCGATGTGCCTTGTGCACGAAGCAATAATGCCATCATTTGTGATTGCATGTCGGTTGGGAAGCCGGGATGCGGCATCGTTTTGATGTCAACAGCCTTCAATTGATCAGGACCGATGACCCTTACGCCATCCTCTTCCTCAAAAATTTCAACACCCATTTCCTCCATTTTGGCAATCAAGGAAGATAAATGCTCAGGAACTGCGCCCTTTACTACTACATTTCCGCCCGTAATCGCGGCTGCAACCATAAAGGTCCCCGCTTCAATCCGGTCAGGAATAATGTTGTGATCGGCGCCAAATAATACATCAACGCCTTCAATCCGAAGTGTACCCGTACCGGCACCTTTCACCCTAGCGCCCATTTTGTTCAAAAAGTTTGCCAAGTCAACGATTTCTGGTTCTTTTGCGACGTTCTCAATGATGGTTGTGCCCTGTGCAAGGGTTGCTGCCATCATAATGTTTTCAGTGGCACCAACACTTGGGAAGTCCAAATAAATTTTTGCTCCTTTTAAGCGACCGTCTACCTCTGCTTCGATAAAGCCATTTCCTACCTTCACCGAGGCACCCATGGCTTCAAAGCCCTTTAAGTGCTGGTCGATAGGTCGAGATCCAATCGCACATCCTCCTGGAAGAGCGACACGTGCTCGGCCATTGCGTGCTAGCAATGATCCCATGACAAGGACAGACGCTCGCATTTTCCGAACATATTCGAATGGTGCTTCAACTTTCAACTCTCTGGATGCATCAACAACAACTGTATTATTATCAAATCCCACTTCAGCATTTAAATTGCGTAAGACTTCATTAATTGTGTATACATCGGAGAGTGTAGGTACATCACGAATTACACTTTTTCCGTCACTTGCTAATAATGTTGCAGCGATAACAGGCAGGACGGCATTTTTTGCACCTTCAACTTTTACCGTTCCAAACAGCCTTTGTCCGCCGCGGACGATGATCTTTTCCAAGAGTATTCCCCTCCGCGTCCATTTTCTCTATATTAATATTCAATCGTAATGATTGGTGTGCCAACTACGATGGTAGTCTTTGCGCCCAATCCTTCGGAGCGTATGCCAATTTGCAAATTCATGTTATTTTTTTGATTATCTATGGAGCCTGTAAACATAGGCGATGTCGCCGAAACAGACATGAATGTCTCCTCTTTTAACGCTTCGATTTCTTTTGCATTAAAACTAGACAGTAACTTGCTTACTGCTGTAGGTAAAGCCGTATCAATCTTATCACTGACTACGCCCTTCATACAAGAAAAAACTGTTGGTTTTCCTCGAAATATGTCAGATAGCCTATTTTTAAAATGATCGCTTGTGAAATAGGCTTCTTGAGCCTTGTTCCACTCCTTACCGCTAACACTATAAACTATATACGCATTGACAGGTTGTTTTGTGTGGGTTGCCATAATTTGAAGCTTTTCGCTGTGGTTTTTAGCTGTTGGAGATACTGCTATTGCTTCCCATTTTTGGCTGGTGCTTTTTACAGACCAATCCCAGTCGGGAAACTTTTGCTGAAGCTTTTCTACGTATTCCTTCACTTCCTGCTCACTTTTCATGCCAGAAAGATGCTCTCGTGCATAAAACGACCATTCATTGAGCAAAATATTTTCGGCTTGCAAAACAGATCCGATTTTCGCCAAGTCAGGATTGCTTTCATCTTTTTGAAAAAGTAAGGCATCGACACCGTCGATATGAAATAAATCCAGGCCGCCATAAGCTTCAGTTGTGCGGTTCCCAATAACAACCAGGATAAAACTAATTATCGCAATCACGCTTAAAAAAATCTTACTATTTCTGTTCATCTCTCTACTCCCCCTTACTACCATTGTTACCAGGCAGCAGGAGAGCATACTTGGGAAATGTCGTCACATTTAGACAAATACCAAATTCGACTATTGAAAATGAATAATCGGTCGTAAAACGTCCGACCTTTACCTATAATAATCCAACCGAGATCTATTACTTCAATTGTAAGACATACATAGCTTTCCACATAAAGAAAATTGTACTCAAAATTCTCGTAAATGGGAACATGTACGAAGACCTAAATTTTTACCAATTGTGCCAACTGCAGAATTAATGGCAGTTGTCTTGACCACTGAAGATAATCAAGGAAAAAGTTACTAACAGATGATCCGATGAAAATGGCTAATAATATGTACAGTAATCGTGCCTGAAACACATGATTGGCTTTGAGCAATTTTTCTAAACGAATTGCCTGGAGCGCCCACCACGAAATGGCAATAAACAGCAAATGTGACAGTATGCTTACCAACGCGATTTGACCAAAGTCATTCATCCTTCTGCTACCCCCTTTTTACACACTGTGACTATTCTAACATATAGACGAGAGAAATACTTAACTGTTTCTTTATTTTTCAACTTTCGTGGTAATTGTGACAAATTAATGACAATTTCAAAAAACACTTAAAAGTGTGCTACGTGGATCGTTCATACTTCCTATCCGTAAAAAACAGCGTCAAAAATTTAAAAAGTCGCGTCATTAATTTAGGCTTCCTTCTCGCCAAACAAGCCGACTCACAAATTCAGCCTTCCTTTTCGCTAAAAAGCTGACTCGTTCATTCACCCACTCATTTTACCAAACAAACCGACTCTTTCATTTACCCGCCTTCTCACAAAAAAAGCCGCGTCCAGTTCAGACACGGCTTTCAAACCAAATGTTAGCGGCGCATGCTGCCACTCGCATTGAAGTAATACCACTTGCCACCAATCAAAGCCCTGCCCGTCTTCATTACCCCCGAGCTTTCGAGGTAATACCAATTTCGATTAACGTATAGCCATCCGGTGCGCATAGCGCCAGAACTATCAAGATAATACCACTTACCTTTATCTAGGTTCCACCCCGTCTTCATTGCACCGCTAGTCGCCAGGTAATACCACTTGCCATTCACCTTTACCCAGCCTGAGTTCATTTTCCCATTAGCACCAAGGTAATACCACTTGCCATTATCCTTGAGCCAGCCGGTGCTTAGATTGCCGGTAGCCGGGTTAATAAAATACCAATCACGGTCGACCGCCAGCCACTTGCTCATGATTACTTTGGCATCAGTTGCCACCGTCATATCGCCGGTAAAACTCATATTTCCTTTACTAAAAGCGGAAATGGTCAGATTATAGGTTTGGCCCGGATTCAAATTCACAAACAAATAATTTGTCGTGCCGCCATTCACTTCTACCGGTTTGTTGTCGTTAATACGGATTTGCACTTTATCGATACTGCTATCAAGGTACCTCCAGGAAATCCCGACCATCCGATTCGTGTGATAGCTCCGCGTTACTTTTACACTAGAATAATAAACGCTTGCTTGTGGGGCCAACCTGTCAAGGATTCCACTATTGCCACTGCCTTTGCTTAAATCCAGATCGACATTAAAAAAAGATAACGCATTTAAGCTCGTCATGTTTTTTAAAGGGGTAATGTCTTTGAAAAAATTGCTATCCATTGAAAGTGTTATCAAATTCGTCAACGGAGCAAGCGGAACAAGATTCGAAACCTTATTATTATTAAACGTCAGCACCTGTAAATTGGTTAAGGAAGAAATTGGACCAAGGTCGGTGACCTGATTAAAGTCAAAATTCAGCGCTGCTAAGTTAGTCAGTTCGTTGAGCGGCGCCAAATTTCCAATTTGGTTATCCTTCAGGTAGAGCTCATTTAACTGTGTCAGCCCTTTTAGTGGCATTAAATCAGAAATTTTATTGTTGTCAAGGACTAGAAATTTGAGATTTTTTGCTAATTGCAAGCCTTCTAGACTGGATATCCCTTTTCCGGCCGCATGAAGCGCTGTTAATGCTGATAAATCATCCTCGGTTAGTTCCCGATCGGTGACACCTAGCTCCGTTTTAATCGTAGCTGCCAGGTTAGTGTCAGATATAGGACCGTCAGCTTGTCCACTCGCCATCGATTTTGCGAGCTTGTGCGCAGCTGGCATATTAGGAGTATTTGCCAAGTGTGTTCGGCTTTGCGGATCTTTTTCGAGCCCAGCAAAATTGCTTGGCACCGAAATATAGCCGATCGAATATTTTTGTGAAGCTGGCGCCCATTGTTTATAAACAGAGGATGCATTTTTTATCTTTTGTAGATTTGCTTCTGTCATTTGCTTTGGAGCTTCGTTGCTGCCTGGTATCGTATTATATTGAACATTTTTAACATAAAAACGCACGTCACGGATTTTATGTTCATTATATAAATCATTTAGTGCCTTTCCCATAACGGCATGGTCCGAATGCCAATCCGCATAGGACATCGATTTATGTATCGCATGTGGGTAAGTCTTTTCGAAGGTTTCGATTGTTTGTTTTGCTTGATTGTATGTTAGCTTGCCATCAGGGAAATTCATCAGGTGGATGTTTTCCATCTTAACCCCAAGTGATGCCGCGGACTGCTGGAATTCTTCGGTGCGTGCTTTGATGAAATCTTCCCTTGTGAGCGGTGCAAATTTCTCTTTCTCCAGTTTTTTGTTCACAGCATTTAAGGCGTCGGTTGCGCCGCCGCCATCCGTCATCAGTACCAAATGGACCTCATAGCCTTGGGCAATGCTGTTGATAATGCCCATCCCCATGCTGAGCAGTTCATCATCTTGATGAGGAGAATAAAAGATGGCCACTGGCTTTTGAACCTGGGCCGAGCCAGTCAGCTGAATTAACTGAAATGATGTAATCACCACTAGAAACATCAAAATTATTCGTAGTTTTTTCATTGTGCCCTCCTTTTGCAAAAAAATTAATCTAATAATCTACTATATAGTGCAGATTATCTAGCATATTCCATTATACTCCATATTTTTCTATTTTTGATTTCGTATTTTGAAAAATTATGTCATTTCCTTGGTATTTTAGATGGATTCGAGTGATGGTAGCGGTATTATTTGTGAAGTTGGCGGAATTAATTCGAAAATCGGTGGAATCATCCAGAAATATGGAAAAGTTTGGTGGATCCCTGGATATTATCAAGAACTTAGCGGGATTATTTGTTATGATGGCGGAATTGTATCAAGAGTTGGCGGAATTTGCGCTGTAGTTAGCGGTTACTGGATATCCAGCGGAATTCCTCTCTAATTCTGCAGAATCCTGCTCGTTTCCACCTTCAAAACGCAAAGAAAGAAGAGGCTCCCCAACCTCTTCTTTCTAGATAATACCCCTTTAATTTGACACTTCAGCAAAAGCAGACCACGATTTTCGTGGCACCAGCGCTCTTGCTCATCATGCTATCTGTTCAAAATTTCTGCAATACTAGCCATCAGAAACAAATTTCAGGCTAGCTTCCTTCCCTAAGGTAGACGGCCACCTTATTCGCCCCTGTTACTTTGACTTCAGCTTCGCTGCAGCAACCTGGCTAGCCAGCGCATGAAATCACTTCTATTACTTTTTTCAAAACATTACTTGAGATTGTTCATGAAATCTAAGGCGATGTTTGGCGCAATACCGAACAATACTGAGCCGACAACGGCAATGATTAAGACAACGATGATTCCAAATGGAACGTTGAATTTGCTTTCGTCGCGAGCAGGGCGGAAGAACATTTGCGTCATAACGCCGAAATAGTAAAAATAGGATACGACGGTGGTCGCAATCATGATCGAAGCCAGCACATAATGCGGTTCGCCGTAAAAGGCGCCGACAAAGATGTTTAATTTTCCAATAAAGCCGGCCGTGCCCGGGAAACCTGCCAAGGAAACCAGTAAAATTCCCATCGTGACGGCAAGAACCGGTGATCGTCGATATAGCCCAGCGAAGTCCGCAATCTTCGTCGAACCGGATTTTTCCGTAATGACTTGGATGACCGCAAACGCGCCAAGGTTCATTAACATGTAGGCCAGCAGATAAAACCAAACCGAAAAAATCAAATTCGAGCTCATCGTCGTTAAGGCCACAAGCAGATAACCCGCGTGGGCAATACTCGAATAAGCAAACATTCGTTTAATATTCGTTTGTTTCAAGGCGACTATGTTACCGATGATCATCGTTGCCGCAGCAAGGAAAGCGAGGTAATCGTGCATTCTGAATAGGATACTGCCGCCTTCTCCTGATGGAGCAGCATTGTAAAACACAGCAACCAGAATTCGAATCACAATCACAAATCCAGCCGTTTTGGAGACAACACTAAGGAACGCTGTAACCGGTGTTGGTGCCCCTTGATAAACGTCCGGCGCCCACATATGAAACGGTGCCGAAGCCAATTTAAACGATAAACCAACGAAAATCATTAAGAAAGCGAGGCCAAGCAAGTAGGCCTGCTGACCATCCGCTATCATCGACAGCGTATTGGCGATTTCCCCCAAATTGGTTGTCCCAGTTAAGCCGTAAACATAGCTCATCCCGAATAACGTAATCGCTGTGGAAATTCCGCCATTGATGACGTATTTCATCGCTGATTCGTTTGACTGTAGGTTGTGCTTACGGATGCCGGCTAATATATAAGAAGAAATCGATAACAATTCTAAACCGATAAACAGCGTAATCAAATCGCTGCTTGATGTCATGAACATTGCACCGAGCAAGGCCGTTAAGAATAAGTAATAAAACTCGCCGCGGTAGTCTTCCATGCCATCCTTTGCCTCGTAGCTGACCGCCAAAAACATGACCAGCCCGGCGCCGGCAAGAAGAAGTAGTTTAAATGCCTTGCCAAAGGTATCAAGTGTAAACGTATCATGCAAAATCGAGGTTGGCTCTACGTTTAGTAAGCTCACAACCGAGACAATCGCGGCAAAAATCCCCGCAATGCTCAGCCAGCCAAGAATTCGACGGTCCAGACGCTTTGGCATAAATAAATCTAATAATGTAAGCAGTGCGATTACACCAAGGATGATGAACTCCGGTGTCATGACACTCCAGTTAAACTCACTTAATGTCTTCAGACTCATCCTTCATCACCCTCCTAACCCAAGCATGATTGTTTCCAGTGTCGTTTGAAGCGGTGCGCTTAAAACACTTGGGTAAACGCCGATTAACACGATTAATACAAAAAGAACAACAACTGGTACGAATTCGACGCCCTTCAGGTCAAGGACGCCAGTAAATTCACGGTGTGCCTTGCCGTAGGTCATCCCAAGGACAGCACGCAACAAGTAAGCGGCCGTCATGATAATGCCGATGGTACCAACAGCGGCAATCCACGGTAATTCTTTGAACAATCCGAGGAACGCCATAAATTCGCTGACGAATCCGGACATACCCGGTAATCCGAGCGAGGCCATTGCGCCGGCCAGTAAGAAGCCTGCGGCAATCGGCATGCCCTTCGCCATTCCGCCCAGATTTTCGATGAGCGATGTATCGGTTCGCTCGTACAATACTCCCACTAGGAAGAATAATAATGCGGAAATCAATCCGTGTGAAATCACTTGGAAAATCGCCCCTTGAACCCCAGCCTCGTTCATAGCCGCAAGTCCGATTAACACGATTCCCATATGTGAAATCGACGAATACGCTAAAACCATTTTAAAGTCTGTTTGAATGAACGCTAGAAACGCCCCGTAGAGTAGATTGATGACTCCAAGTACCGCAAGCAGCGTCGCAAGAGTCTTAAACTGCTCGGGAAAAATGCCCAATCCAAAACGAATTAATCCGTACGCACCTATTTTTAGTAGAATCCCAGAGTGAATCATGACAACCGCTGGCGGTGCCTGAACGTGCACCTTCAGCATCCAGCTGTGCAATGGGAAAATTGGTAATTTTACTCCAAAGGCCACCAAAAGGGCGATTAATAAGCCAAGCTTCAAGTCACCAGAAAGCGGTGCACTTGGGTCTGCGATAATTTTTGTCAGCATCTCAATATTGGTTGTTCCTGTTTTCGCAAACAGAATCATAATGACGATTAAAAGGACGGCTGACCCTAAACCGTTATAAATTAAGAAGCTGTATGCTGCTTTTTCTTTTTCAAAATAACCCCATTTTCCGATTAAGAAGAAGGTTGGAATCAGGGTCACCTCGAAGAAGATGAAGAACAAGATTAAGTTTTCTGCGGTAAAGACTCCGAGCATGCCGATTTCTAATAGAAGGAACAGCATGAAGTAGCCTTTCCATTCCTTTTTCACAAACTTTACCGCCGCAATGGCAGAGAGTGTGGCAACGACGGCTGTAAGGACGACAAGCAAGAGCTGAAAACCGCTTAGCCCGAGCTCATAATTCACCGAGAAAAATGGCTCAGGGGCGCCGCCCATGCCGCGAAATTGAATCCACGACTTCGATACAGCAAAATCGGCTAAATCTTTGCCCCACTGAAAGTGCAAGTAAGCAGCAAGCGCAATTAAGAGTGCTGGAATGGTCGCTAAAAAGCCGACCCATTTAATTAGTTTTTCCGATTGTTTCGGCAAAAAGGCCAAAACGACGATTCCTAGTAAAGGGGAGAATACTAGGATTGAAAGAATCGAATGTAAATTCATCGTAAGTACCCCCCTGTTAAGGCAAAGATGACAGCGAGTAGCGCCAGTCCGATAAAGGCGACTGCCCCGTACGTTTGCACCTGTCCGGTTTGCATTTTCGAGCCTGTTTTTCCAAGCCCTTGGACAATCCCGACAACGCCCTTGACAAGTCCTTCGACCACGAAGACATCAATGAACCGTAAGAAGTAGCTGAAGCCTTTCGTGAAGGCGATGACTGTCAGTTGATAAAATTCGTCGACGTAATATTTGTTCAGTAAAATCGTATGCAATGTATCCCCTGTGCCACTTAGCCAATTGCGAGCAAGCGAGCGTTTGAAGTACATCAAGTAAGCAACATAGATTCCGAGTAAGGAAACAACGGTTGCAGCAATCATAATCCAAATTGGACCTTCAATATGGCCATGCCCGAGGACGGGGTTACCGTCAACGAGCCAGTCCCCAAAGAACGAGCCGAACCATGGTGTGTTCACGTAACCAGCAACAATCGCAAGCACGCCGAGGAGAATCATCGGGAAGGTCATGTTGTTTGGTGATTCGTGAACATGTTTCATTTCGCTGCGTGCTTTACCGGTGAACACCATGAAGAACAGACGGAACATGTAGAATGCGGTCATGAATGCAGCAATAAGTGCTAATAAGAAGAGGATTGGATGTCCGCCTTCCCATGCCGCAATTAAAATTTCATCTTTACTGAAGAAACCGGATAATAACGGCACCCCGCTAATGGCAAGTGTTCCGATTAAGAATAATGGTCCGGTCAGTTTTAATTTTTTCCAAAGTCCGCCCATTTCCTCGATGTTCTGCGTATGGACCGCGTGAATGACTGAGCCTGCAGCAAGGAATAGGAGCGCTTTGAAGAACGCGTGTGTCATGAGGTGGAATACACCTGCAACGTACCCACCAGAGCCAAGCGCTAGCATCATGTAGCCGAGCTGGCTGACCGTTGAGTAAGCGAGAACTCTTTTGATATCGGTTTGCACAAGACCAATGCTGGCGGCAAATATCGCGGTAAACGCGCCGATGACGGCAATCGTTAACAGTGCGGTTTTGCTAGCTAAGAACAGCGGGAAAAGTGCAGCGACTAAATAAACCCCAGCGGCAACCATTGTTGCGGCGTGGATTAAGGCCGAAACAGGCGTCGGTCCTTCCATCGCATCCGGAAGCCACGTATGGAGCGGGAACTGACCTGATTTTCCAACTGCCCCGATAAAAATCAGGATCGCTGTCAAGGTAATCATGGTGCCTGACACCGCGCCTGAGTCGACTGCTTTGAAAATTTCGCTATATTCAAAGCTTTTGGTTTCCCAGAAGAGCAGGATCATGCCGATAAAGAGTCCAACGTCCCCAATACGGGTCATGATGAACGCCTTTTTGGCAGCAGCCTTCGCTTCTTCTTTGTTAAAATAGAAACCGATTAATAGGAAGGAACCGACACCAACAAGCTCCCAGAAAATATAAGTTTGCAGCAGGTTCGGTGATAGGACGAGCCCGAGCATTGCAAACGTAAATAATCCTAAATAGGCATAAAATACTGGAAACCGTTCGTCCCCGTTCATGTACCCTTTGGAATAGGTATGAACTAAGAAACTTACGAGCGATACGATAAACAGCATTAATGCATTTAATTGATTCACTTCAAAGCCCGCTGTTAGATGCAGATCTCCTATTGTGAGCCATTCAAATTTCGTCATGTAGGTTGGCTCTGAAAAGCGCTCGAATAACACTAGAATCGAGAAGATAAGCGATGCCAGTGTGAAGATAATCCCCACAAAGGCACTCGCCTCCTTCAGTCGCTTACCGAATAGAAGAAGGATCAAAAACGATAATAGCGGGAAAAGCGGTATGAGCCATGCATTTTCCATCATTATCACTATCCCCTTTTCGGGCGGTACCTGTCACCACCCGAATTTTGTCGAATGTCTAATTTTATGGTGCCTGACACCCTTCATGGACATTTGTACGTGTGCAGTGGACGCTCTCACATCGATAGTGTCCGTCCACGGTGGACAAATTGCCGTAAGTGTCTTTTTGTGGTGCCTGACACCTTAAAAGTTTTAGTTTTTCATTGTGTTCATTTCGTCGATGTTGACGGTTTTCTTAGTGCGGTACAGGGCGATAAGGATCGCTAGACCGACCGATGCTTCTGCTGCTGCCACACAGATGGCGAACAGGGCAAAGATTTGTCCGGTAATTGACGGTGTCATCCCGTATTTGCTGAAGGTTACGAGATTAATATTCACGGCGTTCAGCATTAATTCGATTGAAATCAAGACGATGACGGTGTTTCTCTTAGTCAGCGCACCGTATAAACCGATGCAAAATAAAATAAGTGCAAGTGCCAGGAAGGCTGAAGCGGGAACTGAGCTCATTCGCTATCTGCCTCCTTCTTCTCGTTTTTTGCCAAAATAATCGATCCGACTAGGGCTACTAATAGTAAAACAGAAGTCAACTCAAACGGAATGATATATTTTGAGTAAAGTTCTTTACCAATTTGCATCGTGTTGTTTTCATGCAAGGTGGTTGGAACTTGTTCGATATTGAAATTGTAGATACCAATATAAACGGCAAAGGCAAAGCCAACAATCCCTAAAAATACGAGAATCTTTCGCCATTTTCCTGTTTTTGGTTCACTTTCGTCATCATGCTTCGTTAACATAATTCCGAACAGCATGATAATCGTAATCGCACCTGAATAAATTAATATTTGCACGGCGGCGATAAACTCTGCGGAAAGCAGAACGTAAATGCCGGCTATCGCTACAAATGTGAAGATGAGGGCAACGACCATATGAACAACCTTTGTAAGGTTCAACAGAAGCACGCCGCCGATGATCGCAACAAGTGCGAGTCCCATAAAAGCGAGGAATTCGCCTGAAAATGTCATGCTTTATTCACCTGCCGTATGTTTTCGTCGTTTTCATCCAACCACTCTAGGTTTTTAAATAACATGTCACGGCTGTATTCAGCGAGCTCGAAGTTATTGGTCATGATGATGGCTTCCGTTGGGCAAACCTCCGTACATAGGTCACAAAGGATGCAAATCTCGAAGTTAATGTCATATGTGTCGATGATTTTCCCTTTTTTCGCTGGATCCGGATGCTTCTTACCAGTCAGATTGATACAATCTGTCGGGCAAATCTGCGCACACTGGTTACAAACAATACACTTCTCCGGATAAAATTTTTGAATACCGCGGAATCTGTCTGGCAACGGCAGCGGCTTGTTCGGATAATCATAAGTAACCTTTTCGCGTGTTAAGTTTTTTAGGGTATATTTCAAGCCTTTTGCTAATCCAAGCACGTTTTTCACCCCTTTTACGTTTTAAAGATGGTTTTTGGTGTCAGGTACCATTTCCCAAATAATGCAATTTGGTGTCAGGCACCGCACCTTAGAAAAATAATGATTTGATTAAGGCGGTTAAGAATATGTTTGCTAGTGCTACTGGCAGGAGTACTTTCCAGCCAAACTCCATTAGTCGGTCGGCGCGGAAACGCGGGAACGTACTGCGCAGCCAAATGTAGACGAAGACGACGACACTGAATTTAAGCGCAAACCAGACGGCCCCCGGGATAAATCCAAGGATGGCGAGTGGCGGCAACCATCCACCAAGGAAGACGACGGTAATGAGTGCGGACATTGCGAATAAATACACATATTCTGCGAGCATAAAGAAGGCCCAGCGGAAACCTGAATATTCAACATGGTATCCAGCGACTAGTTCGTTTTCCGACTCTGGCAAGTCAAATGGTGTCCGGTTTAATTCGGCAATCGATGCAATGAAAAAGACGATAAAACCGATTGGCTGTAAAAGAATAAACCAGCCATGCTCCTGTTTTGCAACGATTTCATTTAAATTTAAGCTGCCTGTTAAAAGAATAACGCCTAGGACGGACATGACAAGCGGGATTTCGTATGAAATCATCTGGGCAGCTGCACGCATGCCTCCTAAGAGGGCGTACTTGTTATTCGATGCCCAGCCGCCAAGCAGCATTCCAAAGGTTGTTAATCCGGAAACGGCAATATAATAAAGTAATCCGACACCGATATCAGCAAACTGAAATTTGTCAGTGAAGGGCATCGTCGCTAATACCATAAAGGATGGCGCGAAGGCAATTACTGGTGCGATGATAAATAATGGCCGATCGGCTGCTTTCGGAATAATGTCCTCTTTAAGTAACAGCTTGAGGACGTCAGCGACGGTTTGCAAGAGTCCCCATTTGCCACCTACCTGGTTTGGACCATGACGCAGCTGCATGTAACCCATGACTTTCCGTTCTGCTAAAATTCCGTAAGTAACGAAGCCTAATACGATTAAAAGCAAGACAGCACCGAGTAAAAAGAAAATACCAAAGTTAGCCCAACCCGGACTTGACTGGAGCAATTCTTCTATCATTAGCCGTCAACCTCCCCAAGGACAATATCAATTGCCCCTAAAATAGCAATCATGTTTGCGATATTCTCGCCTTTTAATAGTTTTGGGAGAATTTGCAGATTATAGAAGGATGGTCTTCTAAACTTTAAGCGATACGGCTCTTTTTTACCATCGCTCGCAATATAGCAGCCAATTTCTCCACGTGGTGATTCAATTCTGACATAGGCTTCACCTTTAGGTGCCTTGATAATTTTCGGCACTTTGGCTAGAATTTGGCCTTCGGCAGGGAATTGCTCCACTGCTTGTTCAAGGATTTTCAATGATTCTTCAATCTCAGAAAGACGCAGATGATAACGTGCAAAAGCATCGCCACTCTCCGCGACCGGAACATCAAAGTCAAAACGGTTGTAAATCGAATACGGCTCGTCTTTACGAAGATCCCATTTCACTCCAGTGCAGCGAAGATTGGGTCCGCTGAGTGAATAATTTATGGCATCCTCTCTCGTATACGTGCCAATGCCCTTTACCCGGTCTAGGAAGATTTCATTTCCAGAAACAAGGTTGTGATAGCCTTGTAGTTGCTCACGCATATATGGAACAAAATCTCTTACTTTTTCAATCCAACCTTCAGGAGCATCCCACTTCACACCGCCAACGCGCATATAGTTAAAGGTCAAGCGGGCACCCGATAATTCGTTAAGCATGTTAATAATCATTTCACGGTCACGGAACGCATAGATGAATGGACTTGTCGCCCCAAGGTCAAGGATATAAGTGCCCCACGCTACAAGGTGACTGGCAACCCGGTTCAATTCCATAGCAATGACGCGCAGGAAATCTGCACGTTCAGGAACTTCAATTCCCATCATCGTTTCAACAGCATGACAGATCACATAATTATTCGTCATCGATGACAGATAATCCATCCGGTCTGTGTACGGGATAATCTGCGTATATTGGAGGTCCTCAGCCAATTTTTCCGTGCCGCGGTGTAAATATCCAATGACAGGCTTTGCCTCGGTTATGACTTCCCCATCAATTTTTACCACAAGCCGGAAAACTCCGTGTGTACTTGGATGCTGAGGACCGACGTTTAGTATCATTTCTTCTGTTCTGATCACTCTCTACACCTCCACATCGTACGGCTCATAATCTTTTCGCAGTGGATGGCCAACCCAATCTTCGCCGAGCATAATTCGACGTAAGTCTGGATGTCCTGTAAACTTAATACCTAATAAATCATAAGCTTCGCATTCAGGCCATTCCGCGCCGGCCCAAAGCGGGTGCAACGACTCGATTGTTGGTTCATCACGATCAATCTTCACCTTTAAGGCGACAGACTGATGATTTTTGTATGAGTACAAGTGAACATAAACTTCCATATGTGTTTCAAAGTCTGATCCATGAAGTTCAGATAAATAATCAAACCCTAACAGCTCATTATATTTTAAAAATTGGGCTACTTTAAAATATGTACCACGTTTCGCCACAAGTGTTGGAACATCTTTGGAAAGCTTATTAATATAAGAATCTTCTAAAACATCAGCACCTAAGTTTTCCTCAATAACCTTTCTGTACTTATCTAAGAAAGGCTGGTTTGCTGATGGTTTTGTTTCGGTCTCCGGTATCGACGTGTCGCCAGCTTTTACTCCAGCTGCTGCTTTTGCTTTTGCTGCTGCCGCGGCCTTTGCCTTGGCTTTTGCTGCCGCAATGGCTTTCGCCTTTTCATCGTCGCCGTCTGAGGCTGCGTCTGTTCCTGCTCCAGCTGCTTTCGCCTTCGCCTTCGCTGCTGCCGCTGCTTTTGCTTTCGCTACTGCCGCCGCTTTTTTCTTCGCAAGATCATCATCGGCATCCGTTGCTGAGGCCGGTTCGGCTACGCTTTCTTCCGCTGGCGCCTCACCCATTGCTTTTCGTTTCGCCGCTGCTGCTGCTTTCGCCTTTGCTACCGCCGCTGCTTTTTTCTTCGCAAGATCATCATCGGCATCGGCTGCTGGGGCTGGTTCGGCTACGCTTTCTTCCGCTGGCGCTTCACCCATTGCTTTTCGTTTCGCCGCTGCTGCTGCTTTCGCCTTTGCTACCGCTGCTGCTTTTTTCTTCGCAAGATCATCACCGGCATCGGCTGCTGGGGCTGGTTCGGCTACGCTTTCTTCCGCTGGCGCCTCACCCATTGCTTTTCGTTTCGCTGCTGCCGCTGCTTTCGCCTTTGCTACCGCTGCTGCTTTTTTCTTTGCCAAATCATCGGTGTCACTTGCCGAATCTGCTTCTACAGCTGGCGGTGTCGCTGCCTCAGCCTTTACTGGCTCAACCGGGTTTTCATCTTGCTTGGGAGCCGACGTGCCCGCTGCCTTAGCCTGCCGTTTCGCTGCTGCTGCCGCTTTTGCTTTTGCAACAGCCTCTTTCTTTAACTGCTCAAGGTCTTTTTCCCCACTCATCGGTTAGATCACCTTCTTCCCAGTCTTCGCTTCATAGCGAATCTTTTCCTTTAACTTATTGATTCCATAAATTAAAGCGGCCGGGTTTGGAGGGCATCCTGGTATGTATACATCAACAGGAACGATTTGATCGACTCCTTTAACTACTGCATATGACTTAACATACGGCCCACCTGCTGTCGCACAAGAACCCATTGCGATTACCCATTTTGGCTCAGGCATTTGATCATATAAACGTCGTAAAATCGGTGCCATCTTCTTCGTCACCGTTCCAGAAACAATCATACAATCCGATTGCCGTGGTGACGTCCGGAAAAATGACCCAAAACGGTCCAAGTCATAATTCGCACCACCCACACCCATCATTTCAATCGCACAACAAGCCAGACCAAATGTCATTGGGTAGATCGAACTGCTTCGAGCCCAAGCCTTAATTTGCTCCAGCGTAGTCATAAATACATTTCTCTGTAACTCTTCCATTTCCATAGGTGAAATAGCGTCTAGTTTTAAATCCATCGTAGCACCTTCTTTTTCCAAGCATACACTAGTCCGATTAATAGCATGATGACAAAAATCAGCATCTCCACCAATGCAAAAATCCCCAGCTTGTCATAAGCCACAGCCCATGGATATAAAAACACCGTTTCCACATCAAAAATAACAAACATTAGGGCAAAAATATAATAGCGGACATTGAACTGTACACGGGAATCGTGAAATGGCTCAATACCGCTCTCATATGTGGTATACTTCGCATCACTCGGAACATGCGGACGCAAAAGCTTACCCAAATATAACGCCACCACCGGCAGCAGTACCCCAAGACATAGGAACACAAAAACTATCAGATAATTATTCTGATATACATTTAAAAGTTCCATGTCCATCCCCTCCAATGTTGAAAATTTTTAAACTAATCAATATTGTAACCGAATTCATTATAGCATTGTTACAAACTCGTGTCGACAAGCCATCTACTTAAAAATGGAATTCAAATTTCTCCAAAATTCCCTCTTTAAAGGCTTACAAGAACCGTTATTAACCCCATAACTATTCGACAACAACCCCTATTTAACAACAATCCATACACACTGTCAGTGAGTTTTGTTATAAATTTTTTATATTTAATTACATTTTTTTATTTGACAACTTTTCTTTTTAAAAAATTCACCTACCATTCTTTTTTCCTCTTCCCCTACCATTCTTATTCTATTCTTTCAATTTCATTCGATTTTCACATAATCTAGTTCCTCTTTCCCTTCCTTATTATTTGTTCACCTTCGAAAAAGCCAGTCGCCTGATTGGCCTAGGTAACTAAAAAATCTCAGTAAAAACTCTCCACATGGCCCCGTTACAACCAAAAAAACCCCTCCGCACAGCAACATGCTGTACAAAGGGGTTTCCCTATTTTTTCAAAAAATTAAAATCTTTTTTCCGATACGGCGAGGCGATTGATGGCACGCTGTAACGCAAGCTCAGCACGTCTGAAGTCGATATGCTCGGCCTTCTGTTCGCGCATCCGCTGCTCGGCACGTTCCTTCGCTCTTAGAGCACGTTCCACATCAATGTGAGATGCTGTCTCAGCAGACTGAGCAAGAATCGTCACTTGATCAGGACGGACCTCTAAAAATCCACCGCTGACCGCAATAAACTCCATCTTGCCCTCTTTCTTAAGACGAACGGCACCAATTTGAAGCGGCGCAACCATCGGAATGTGACCAGGTAAAACTCCGAGCTCACCACTTTGAGCCTTCGTACTCACCATTTCCACATCTGAATCATACACCGGGCCATCGGGAGTAACAACACTGACTTTAATCGTCTTCATTTTTTACCCTCCTGGCGTACTTAGGCTTCTACACCCATGCGTTTTCCGGCCTCAATCACATCTTCAATGCGTCCAACAAGACGGAATGCATCTTCTGGAAGGTGATCATAGTTACCAGCAAGGATATCTTTGAACCCTTTAACCGTTTCTTTTACAGGTACATATGAACCTGGCTGGCCAGTAAACTGCTCAGCCACGTGGAAGTTTTGCGATAAGAAGAACTGAATACGACGCGCACGGTGTACGACCAACTTATCATCATCAGAAAGTTCGTCCATACCAAGAATCGCGATAATATCCTGTAATTCACGATAACGCTGTAAGGTTTGCTGTACTTTACGTGCTACCTCATAATGCTCTTCACCAACAATGGAAGGTGATAGTGCACGAGAAGTCGACGCAAGTGGATCCACCGCTGGGTAAATACCCATCTCAGAAAGCTTACGCTCAAGGTTCGTTGTTGCATCCAAGTGCGCGAAAGTTGTCGCCGGAGCCGGATCCGTATAGTCATCGGCTGGTACATAAATCGCTTGGATTGAAGTAACAGAACCTACGTTAGTAGAAGTGATACGCTCTTGCAAGCGGCCCATTTCTGTAGCAAGTGTTGGTTGGTAACCAACGGCAGATGGCATACGACCAAGTAACGCGGAAACCTCAGAACCTGCTTGCGTGAAGCGGAAAATGTTATCCATGAAGAACAACACGTCCTGTCCTTGCTCATCACGGAAATACTCAGCCATCGTCAAACCAGTCAAGGCAACACGCATACGTGCACCTGGCGGCTCATTCATTTGTCCGAATACCATCGCTGTTTTCTTGATAACACCAGAATCCGTCATTTCATGGAAAAGGTCATTACCTTCACGTGTACGCTCACCTACACCGGCAAATACCGAAATACCACCGTGCTCCTGAGCGATGTTATTAATTAACTCCTGGATTAAAACCGTTTTACCTACACCGGCACCACCGAATAGACCGATTTTTCCACCTTTAATGTATGGAGCAAGCAAGTCTACTACCTTAATACCCGTTTCAAGAATTTCTACCTCTGTAGAAAGATTTTCAAACGTTGGTGCTTCACGGTGAATCGAATCACGGCGAGCACTCGCTGGAACATCTTCCACAAGGTCAATCGCTTCACCTAAAACGTTAAATACACGGCCAAGGGTCACATCACCAACTGGTACCGAAATTGGCGCACCTGTATCAACCACTTCTAAACCGCGTGTTAAACCATCAGTAGAAGCCATCGCAATCGCACGAACTGTATCATCACCTAAATGAA
Organism: Neobacillus sp.; assembly: GCF_031988165.1. NCBI lineage: Bacteria > Bacillati > Bacillota > Bacilli > Caryophanales > Bacillaceae > Neobacillus > Neobacillus sp. The sequence goes on along the minus strand of NZ_DALZYO010000008.1, from coordinate 11,232 downwards.
GGGCTACTTCAAGGGTTAAGTTGATATCAACTTCTGATGCATTATGCGCTTTACTTACAACCTTCAACGCATTATAGATCTCAGGAAGATTGCCGCCGTCAAACTTCACGTCAACTACCGGACCCATAATCTGAAGAACGCGTCCATTGTTCATCGTTTTCCCTCCTAACTTACTCTTTCAAACCTATCCAAGCCTCGGGGCTCTTCTTTTTTTCAAAAAATATAGCAGACTCAAAGGCAGCACAGCCTTCGACTCCGTTTAAACCAAAGAAAATGGTGTCAGGCACCAAATTATAATTATTATTGTCTAACGCAAGCAGCCTTGGCGCTTCCGCTTTTCTATTCTAATGCAGCCGCACCACCGACGATTTCTGCGATTTCTTGCGTAATCGCAGCTTGACGAGCACGGTTGTATTTAAGCGAATAGGATTTAATCATTTCCTGTGCATTATCAGTCGCATTTCTCATGGCTGTCATCCGGGCAGCATGCTCACTGGCTTTACTGTCTAAAAGCGCACCATAAATTAAGCTTTCCGCATATTGCGGCAGGAGAACTTCTAAAATTTCTTCTGCTGACGGCTCAAATTCATAGGAAATCAGCTTATGAGAAGTCGATAAATCCGCAAGTGGAAGCAGCTTCTTCTCGGTAACCTCCTGAGAAATCGCACTTTGATAATGATTGTAGTAAACATATAGTTCATCGAACGTTCCATCCGCAAACATACCAACCGTTGAGCTGGTAATATCTTTAATGCTTTCAAAGCTTGGCTGGTCTGACACCCCGACGATTTCGAGGATTACATTCATGCCGCGCTTCACAAAAAAGTCACGTGCGACTCTACCGATGGCAATAATCGCGTACTCATCCTTCGATTGATGACGGCTTTGGATTGTTTGATGAACTTTACGAATCACGTTACTGTTAAAGGCACCAGCAAGTCCGCGGTCGCTTGTCATGACAATATAACCGGTTTTCTTAACGGGACGATGCTGCAACATTGGATGATTCACACCGCCTGCGCCAATCGCAATCGACGCCGTTACTTCCTGGATTTTTTCCATGTAAGGAACGAATGCTTTTGCATTCATTACGCCACGGTTCCATTTAGCTGCGGACGTCATTTCCATAGCTTTCGTAATTTGACTCATCTTTTTTGTAGAATTAATACTATTTTTTATATCGCGTAAGGAAGCCATAGGTTCTCACCACCCTCATTCAAAGAATGTCTGGCTCCGGTGTCAGGCACCAACTCGTGCGCCCAACACCTTCACCGTTCTAAATGTCAGACCCTATTATTCGGAAACTGCAAACGTCTTTTTGAAGTCGTTGATTGCAGAAGCCATATCGTCATCAGAAGGAAGATCCTTCGTTTGTGTAATATGGTCTAACAACTCTTTGCGGTTGTGGTCTAACCAGTTATGGAATTCAGATTCAAAACGACGGACATCCTCTAATGGAATATCATCAAGGAAACCGCGTGTTAAGGCATAAAGAATTGCTACTTGCTTTTCAACCGCAAGCGGCTTGTTTAGGTCCTGCTTTAAAACCTCAACTGTACGGGCACCACGAGCAAGCTTGGCTTGTGTTGCTTTATCAAGGTCAGAACCGAACTGAGCAAATGCTTCTAATTCACGGTAAGAAGCAAGATCAAGACGGAGTGTACCGGCTACCTTCCTCATCGCTTTGATTTGCGCGGATCCTCCTACACGAGAAACGGAAAGACCTGCGTTGATCGCTGGGCGAACACCGGAGAAGAAAAGGTCTGATTGCAAGAAAATTTGTCCATCTGTGATGGAGATAACGTTTGTTGGAATATAAGCAGAAACGTCACCTGCTTGTGTTTCAATAAATGGTAAGGCCGTGATCGAACCAGCCCCAAGTGTATCGTTTAATTTAGCTGCACGCTCAAGTAAGCGGGAGTGTAAGTAGAATACATCCCCTGGATAAGCTTCACGACCTGGAGGACGACGAAGCAACAAGGAAAGCTCACGGTAAGCTGCCGCTTGTTTAGACAAATCATCGTATACGATTAATACGTGTTTACCTGCATACATAAACTCTTCAGCCATTGCAACGCCCGCATATGGAGCTAAGAAAAGAAGCGGTGCTGGTTGTGAAGCAGATGCTGACACAACGATTGAATATTCCAATGCACCATTCTTACGAAGAGTTTCAACTGCATTACGAACCGTTGATTCTTTTTGACCAATGGCAACATAGATACAGATCATATTTTGACCTTTTTGGTTCAAAATTGTATCGATGGCAACAGATGTTTTACCTGTTTGACGGTCACCGATGATTAACTCACGTTGACCACGTCCGATTGGAACGAGAGAGTCAATCGCTTTAATCCCTGTTTGCAATGGCTCATGAACGGATTTACGAGCCATAACCCCAGAAGCAACAGCTTCAACAGGACGAGTTTTTGTTGAATGGATTGGACCCATTCCATCGATTGGTTGTCCTAATGAGTTAACAACACGGCCGATTAACGCCTCACCAACTGGAACCTCCATGATGCGTCCTGTACGGCGAACCTCGTCACCTTCACGAATTTCGGTGAAAGGTCCAAGGATGATGATACCGACGTTATTTTCTTCCAGGTTTTGTGCCATACCCATAACGCCGTTCGAAAATTCAACAAGTTCTCCAGCCATGACATTGTCGAGGCCATGAACACGAGCGATACCGTCACCTACGGAGATAACTGTACCGACATCAGTCACTTGAATTTCTGCCTGATAGTTTTCGATTTGCTTTTTTATCAGGGCACTGATTTCTTCAGCTTTGATGCTCATGAGTTTCACCCCTATCTACGAATCTTAGGTTAACAATTTACGTTCTAAACGATCGAGCTTGCCACGCAAGCTACCATCATATATACGATTTCCAATCCGAAGGCGCAGACCGCCGAGAAGGTTGGAATCTACGATATTTTCAATTCTTAGTGATTTCTTGCCGACTTTTGCGGCAAATACAGCCGATAATCCGTCACGCTCAGCATCTGTCAATGCACGTGTGCTGTGTACCTCTGCCTCAGCAATGCCCATTTCATCATTGGCTAGCTGAATAAATTCATTGGCCACGTCGATGATTTGGTCTTCGCGGTGACGGTCAATCAAGATTAACAATGTATTGAGTACATAGACATTAATTGTTGCAAAAGCCTGTGTTAAAATCTCCTTTTTCTTGTCCAGTGACAGTTTGGAAGATTTTAATAGGGCCTTAAATTCTGGATTGTATCCGACAACTTCTTTCACTACACGAAGTTCTTCTTCTATTACTCCAAGAAGCTGTTGTTCTTTGGCAATTCGGAAAAGAGCCAACGCGTAGCGCTTTGCTACCATGGAGCTACTCATCGCTCTTCTCCTGCCTCTTGAATATATTCGTTAATGAGTTTATCTTGATCTTGTGCGCTCAATTCTTTCTCAATTACTTTAGAAGCAATTAAGACTGATAATGATGCAACCTGTTCGCGAATCGCGGCAACTGCTTTTTCTTTTTGCTGCTCAATTTCAAGCTTCGCTGATTCCTTTAGACGTTCAGCTTCGCCGCGAGCTGTAGCAATGATTTCTTCACGCTGAAGATCGCCTTGCTTTTTAGCAGATTCAATCAAGTTTTGTGCATCTGTGCGAGCTTCTTTTAACATATTTCTTTGTTCGTCTACTAATTTCGCTGCTTCTTTACGGCTATTTTCCGCTGCTGTGATTTCATTCGCAACATGCTCTTCACGCTGCTTCATTATACCCATTAACGGGCCCCACGCGAATTTTTTCAGCAATACCATTAAAACGATAAACATTAGTAGTTGGAAAACAATATCACCGTAATTGATACCAGTGTGCGCTGCTGCACCTAATACTAGACTGCTTGTAAACACCTCGGGTTCACTCCCTTCAAGAGTCATTCCTTTATATAGAAAACCTATATAGGGTTCCACGCCACCATCGACAATGGAACTACAATTCATTCAAAGAACCAATCTAACTTAATAAAGGCGGTGTGAGCAGAGCAGAGCTTCAGGTCATTCGAGGCGAAAATGTATTTTTTCACCACGATTGGATATATTGATTCATTTTTGCGGCGCTCCGCCCCTTATCCACAAAACCATCATTTTCATTCGTCATTTCACATATTTAAGTGAAGGTTCCATCCGTTTTTTGTTTTTCAACATTGCCCTAATGGATATGGACATAAACGAATGGCGAAGGTTCTCACGGAAATGATCTTCGCCATTTTGGAACGTTTATTGGTTAATATTATTTACCTTGAACCATGAACGCGATTACAACCGCGATGATAGGAATCGCCTCTACTAACGCAACCCCGATAAACATTGTTGTTTGAAGCATACCGCGAGCTTCTGGTTGACGAGCGATACCTTCAACTGTTTTAGATACGATAAGACCGTTACCGATACCGGCACCTAGTGCTGCTAAACCGATTGCAATTGCTGCTGCTATAAGACCCATTTGTAATTTTCCTCCTTAAAATGTATAAAATATTTTATTTTTTTGTCCATAGAATGAACGGTTATATTAATGGTCACTGCTCACTTTGTGAGACAAGTAAACCATTGTTAACATGGTAAAGATAAATGCCTGGATGGCACCGACAAAGACTGAGAAGCCCTGCCAAGCCAACGTTGGTACGATTGCGGCTATCCATCCGCCTGGACCAGATGCTGCTAGTCCACCTGCGAGTAAACCTAACAAAATTTCACCCGCGTAGATGTTTCCGTAAAGACGGAGACCGAGAGTCAGAGTATTTGCAAACTCTTCAATGATTTTGATTGGGACCATAAACCAAAACGGCTTAAAAAATTCTTTCCCATATGCCGCCGCCCCTCTCATTTTTACACCATAGAAATGGGATAACCCTACCACTAATACAGCAAGCGTTAACGTCACAGCTGGATCAGCTGTTGGTGATTTCCACCAAAGTTCGCCGTTAACTGAGACTGAAAATGGTAATCCCAGCATATTGGCTACAAAGACATACATAATGATCGTTAATCCGAGAACATGAAATCGTCCACCGTCTTTCCAATCCATCGTGCTGTTAATAATATTCTTAACAAAGTCCATGACCCATTCCATAAAGTTCTGGACTCCAGTCGGTTTCATGGCTAGTTTTCGAGTGGATAGGACGGCAATTAAAAAGACAATGACAGTTGCAACGGTTATCATCAAAACATTTGCCATGTTAAATTGGAGCCCAAGAAATGTTCTTATCGGAGCTTCGTGTTCCAACAATATTCACCTCGCTTCCTCATTTTTTATGTATTTTTAATGCTGTGAAATAAAAAAAATCTATTATAATGACAATATAGGATGTCATTAACCCTATAACCATAGTGATTAAGCTAAAATGCTCAGGATACCTCATGGCAATCATTACAGCCAATGCCGCCGTCGCAAATCTTGAAAAAGATCCGAGTGATCGTACCTTTTTCCCTTGTGATACAGCATCCCCAAACTTGTCCATCTTTCTTACCATTAACCACAAATTAAAAAGGCTCAAACTCGTCCCAAGCACCAATCCTAAAAAAATAGATTGATAAGACGTGAACCCCCAGCCGAGTACATAAATAGATAATAAAGAAAACATCCATCTTCGTTGTCTTGCAAACATTAATTGAAGTTCCGGCATGGTTGATTAATCTCCTGTAAAGAAATGACGGATCGATATAAATATGAAATATATACCTGCCGCGAGTCCGATGAACAATCCGATTATTAAGAAAATTGGTTCTGTGCCTAAGTAACTATCCAGCCATCTTCCTGAAAAAATACCGATAAGAGTGGCTCCCACCAATTGTGAGAGGATTGCGGACATTAGGGCCATCGCCTTAAATGAATTGCGGTCTTTTTGCATCCTTTTCTCCCCCACATTTAAGAGAATCGGCAACGGACAACGAGGTATTCGGGCAATATGACAAAGCTGTTCACAATATGAAAATGAATATGAAAACCCTATCATTTACACCCTTTGTTAGCATACAATAGGCACCTTTCAATGTCAATGAGTTTACGTGAATTAATCCACAAACAATTTCCCGTAAATCCTTCCATTATATCATTCTGGTTTACACTATTATTGTATTGGAAATCTTTAAAGTTTTATGGCTAGTTTGTGTCTATTTTGTGAACGTTTTTTCGATCTTTAATTAAAAACTTATTGATGCAAGTAGACTAGTGGCCGTCTAGTCTACTTTTTCTCCAATGCTGATCATCCTGTCAATAAAATCTTCCTTATTTGCCTTCTTCGCAAAAATCTTCACCAAGTACGTCCCTGGAGCCGGTAGCTGCTCACTGGGTATCTCTTTCTTGATAAGCCCCTTATTCAGATTCGTGCTCGTATCCAAAAAGCCGATAAATCGGTAATCCTCTGGGTTAAACAAGGCAATCCCAAACTCCTCCGCCCCACCAGGCAAATACACCTCATACCTGTACCTGCCTGGTTTATCTCCCTCCGCAAACTCAAAGCCCATCACCCTTGGATAGCCCGGCTCCTCAAGCACATACAGATACGGAATTTGAATGATCTTCGCCCCAGCCAGCAGACTAAGGTAGCCATCATGGATTTTCCCTTTAAATATCTGCGGGTCGACCATTAACTCCACCGTGACATCCTTGGATTGCTTCGCTTCCAAGGCAAACGCTAACGGAAACCGCCAGCTTAACCCCTCTACTTGTTTGGGAATCGCAAACGAATAGCGCTGTGGTTGGTTACTCGTATTTTCAACATGCAAAAAAGCTTTATGTGAGTGTCTCTTGTCCGAAAACTTCCCGAACCTGATGCTGCTCGGCGAAACGAGTGAGGAAGCCTTGATGGCCTCGTCTACCTGAATTCTGCCTGCTCCCTGCTCAAAGGTGCGGTAATAACTAGGTTCGTCACCACTGGCCGCCCGTCTGTTCCCGGTGGTGTCGGACCCACTTTTTCCAGTACCGCTATTCCTTCGGTCCAGTTTCGTCGTCAATTCCACCTTTTTCACGAGCGGTTTTGCTGTATTCATCAACGCCGCCTTGATTTGCTCAGGCGTCCAGTCTGGGTGCGCCTGCTTGATTAACGCGCATGCCCCTGCCACATGCGGTGCCGCCATGCTCGTCCCCTGCAAGCTTAAGTATCCGCCCGGAATCGTCGAGTTGATCGCCACCCCCGGCGCGACAACGTCCGGTTTGATTTCCCACGTCCCCGTCACCGGCCCCCGTGAACTGAAGTCCGCCAGCAAATCCCGTGCTTCGCTGACCATGACCTTTGCTGTGAGACTTCGTTTTTTTAATTCTTTTTGAAAAAAAACTCCGTCACCCTTCGAGAGTGATCCGACAGGGATGGTCAGCTGAGTATCGAGGTTCCCCATGAAGCCCCCACTCATATTATTGTAGATTAGAACAGCAGTGGCACCCGCTTGTCGTGCATTTTCTGCCTTTTCCGCAAAGGTTAATGTTCCCCTTTTTATTAAGGCGATTTTCCCTTGGACATCCTTTAACTCACTTTTCCTGCCCAGTCCCGCGTCGACTATGTCAAGAGAACGATCAAGCACCCAGTTGGCCGAGCCCTCCATTGGCTGAATCCGGAAAATCCCCTGCGTTCCTTCTATTAATAGGGATGGAATTTCCATCGTCGGAGTAGAGGCCCCGACAGAGATGGCCTTTGAGGCTGTCCCCGGTGAACCGACGGTCCACACATTCGGTCCGGAATTTCCTGACGCCGCCACGGCAACAATCCCTTTATCGACCGCTTTGTTTAGTGCGAGACTAATCGGCAAATCAGGTCCGTTGATATCGTTCCCGAGCGAAAGATTGACAATATCCACTTTATCTTTGATTGCCTGATCAATCGCCGCCAGTACCTGCTCCGTTGTCCCGCCGCCGCCTGGTCCGAGCGCCCGGTAGGCAACAATGTTTGCCTCTGGCGCAACGCCTTTTATTTTTCCATTGGCGGCAATAATTCCGGCGACATGGGTGCCGTGGATGGTTGCCTGCCCGATAGCCCGTGTTTCCATCGGATCTCGGTCATTGTCGACAAGGTCGTGCCCGCCAGCATAGTTCCTTTTCAGGTCGGGATGGGTGTAATCCACGCCGGTATCGATAACGCCGACGGTCACTCCTTTTCCGGTGAGCCGCTTATTTTTGGTGTCAAAAAAACCGCGCACCTTATCGCCGCCGATAATTTTGACACTTTCCTCGGTTTGCACCTGGTACTGCGTGACCGGCGCGACGTTCAGAATTTGTTTTTGTTCGGCCAGCTTTGCGATTGATTCTGGGCTGCCTTGTACGGAAAAACCGTCGAGAGCTTCACGAAATACCCGGCGCAATTTGATGTCCTTATAAGGGCTGATGAGCTGGTTGATTTCTTGTTCGGATTGTGATTTTTCCAAGAGAACAATTGCAATTGTGTCCTCTGTTGGTTTCGGTATTGGTGGGTGGATGAGTGTTTTTGGTATATGAATCGAGAGAAGGATGGCGATTAGAAGTTTCATGTGACGAATTCCCCTTTTTTCATATCGTTTTCTTATAAAGGAGAAAGTATGCAGTCGGGTGGGATAAAGTATTGAGTGGTGCGTTTTGCCCCGATCGAGGGAAGGCTTAGTGAATGGAGTAAATTTTTGGCCACACCTCTATGCTCAATCAGCAAGAATTCCTGGAACTGTTTTAATGTTATGGGTAAGTTCATTAACAGAAAGTAATCTCTCACTGGCTGTAAATGAGCATCCTTTGAGTAAGTTTTACATGTGGGACAATACCATGCGGCTGAAACTCTGATCATCGGAATCGCTTTACAGGTCGGGCATTGTACACCACGGATGATATCGGTTTGGGAGATTCCATAGGTTTTGAGGATTTCAGGATATGAGGGGATATTTTCCGATAGAATGTAATCACAAAGTTTGTTAAGTGCTTTGCCTTTAAGGGCTGGGCTGTTATATTTTGCGGCGATTTGGGCCACTTTTTCCTCTAAATATTCCGCATAAATGATATGTTCAAATATACGCTCATTACCTTCATTTGTTTTTACAATGGTTGAGTTTTTACTAAAAACAACTAAATACTCAATTGGCATTGGGGTAATTTTATGTTTAATCATCCAACTTATTAATTGGGTACGATGCCGCCTAGCTTGTGTCAGTGGATTGGCGATCCCTTCTTCACTATCTTTATAGGTTCTGACTACACCTTTTGTATGCTTATCAAAAAACAGCGTCCCTGTTATATTCTTTATTTCTATAACCAATCCAAACATTTGCGAAAAAATAAGACTATCGATTTGGAAGGTATTGTTACATTTCAGACGAAGGTCATTGATGATCCTATATGGTTCATCTGGCAAATAGGAAAAATAATAATCCACATTTTTCTCTCCCGAATATCCTGTTTTCCAATTAATTAGTTCCTTTTCAATATCCTTGTATCTCGAATGAAGCTTATCTATCCTCCGAAGAAGTGCCTCCCGTTGTAAAAGTGGTATTGGAATCTTCCTTTCATTTATAATCATGCCTACTCCTCCTTTTTTGTCTTTAACCTCTAATTTTCCTTATTCAGAAGGAAAACCCCTTCCACTTAATTGGCAATTTTTTGTGAACGTTTTTCAGTTTGTTGAAGATTGTAAAGTAACGGTCATTTTTTCGCTCATTTGGGCAGAAAAGTCCTTTTTTAAGAGGTTTTTTGACGGGGCAGTATTTTTGATAATAGAAATCGGCATTTTCTGAGGTAAATGGGCTGGTTTTTGGCCCACTTATTTAGCTTAAAAAGTCGATTGGCTCATTTATCGGAGGTTTTGGCTCATTTTTTCACGTTAATGGCTCATTTTGGACTTCTGTCAATAAAATAGACTTTTTTCTGCCAAGTAGTGGCGTATTTTTTTCTTCCGCGCTTCGTTCACACTTCGCTTGGAGACCTCAGCCTAAAAGAACAATTTGAAAAACAATTGTTCTTTCAGGCTGAGGACACATGACTTACACTGGCGTTATTTCGTTGCGCCTGTTCGTACGCCAATTCATATTCAATCGGTGTGGCGTATCCAAGCGTAGAGTGCGTGCGTTTACGGTTATAAAATTCGATATAAAACTTTACAGCTGCGACGGCCTCCACTTTTGTTGGAAATACAAACTTATAGAGATACTCTTTCTTTAATGACGCAAAAAATGACTCAATACAAGCATTATCATGCGGAGTAGCTTTTCTGCTCATACTGATTACAGCTTTAGCTTCCTTCAATGCTTCTGTGTACTTTTTAGAACAGTATTGAGTTCCTCGGTCTGAATGGTGGATCCAGCCCTCAGACGGCTTACGTAGTGTTACAGCTTCCTTTAAGGCACGAAGTGGCAGTGTATGATCCATTTGATCATCAATGGCATAACTAACGACTCGTCGGGAAAACAAATCGATTACTGGATTAAGGAAAATAAACCCCTCACCAGTGTGAATGTAGGTGATATCCGTTACCCAAACACGGTTGGGCGCTTCAGGATAGAACTCTCGGTTTAGTTCGTTTGGATAGACAGGTTTTTGATGATTAGAATCAGTCGTATTGATATACTTTTTCGGCTTAGTAGCAAACAGACCTAATGTCCTCATACGGATAGCTACTGTTTTTTGAGAAACCTTGATTTTGTCCTGATTTACCAGCTTATCATGAATCCTAGGGCTGCCGAATGCCGAAAGGTTATCATAAAAGTGGAACTTTATCCGTTCGTCTAGCTGACGATTCCACTTTTCCTTTTCGGTTTCATCCTGATTCTGACGTTTCTCCCAAACATAATAACCGGAGGTTGAAACACCTAACACTTTACACATCTTCACAATAGAATGATCCTTTTTATTGGACTGTATGAAAGCAAACCTTTCTACTTTTCTTGCGTGAAGATGTGCATGGCCTTTTTTAAAATTGCGTTCTCCTCCTCAATCTCTAGTCTTTTTGATAGCTCAGCTTCATAAAGTTCCTTGTATTCAGAAGCTGTTAGTAACTGATTTTGTCTAGCCTTTTCAGCATCCTGTTTACTTTTTTTGTAACTGCTTACCCATTTCTGAACCGTATCATATGGAAGCTTTAGTTCATTACAAATATCTACCCTTTTCTTTCCGTCGATGACAATTAATTTAGAAACATATTCTTTAAACTCTTTAGGATACTTTTTCGCCATGTTAAACCCGCCCTTTTATTGTTGTATTGATTTAAACATGACGCCACAACCGGTGTCCACTTTTTATACTAGCTTCAATTTT